>JAEZDA010000085.1 GCA_023433345.1 Bacteroidota bacterium
GAACAAACACGGCCGTTTAGCCCTGTATTCCGGGGCCTGCAAATATTGAACAGGGATGAAGAGGGAAGGGAAAACTGTACTGCATGCGGACTCTGCGCCGTGGCATGCCCTGCTGAAGCCATCACAATGGAAGGTGCAGAGAGGAAACCGGGCGAGGAGCATTTGTACCGCGAAGAAAAATATGCAGCACGCTACGAAATAAATATGCTGCGTTGCATTTTTTGCGGATTGTGCGAAGAGGCTTGTCCCAAAGATGCTATTTACCTGAGTGAAACCTTCACTCCTGCGGATTATTATAGGAAACAATTTATATATAAAAAGGAAGATTTGTTGATCCCTCATCCCTTGGAAGAGCCTGAAGCATATAAAAAGGCGCTGGGCAACAGGGCTAAAAAGGAAATCAAGGAATAGAATTTAATTTCAGTTCATGCAGATCACAACGCTGTTGTTTTTATTGCTTTCCATCATGGCGGCCGGGGCTGGCGTAATGATGCTGTTAAGTAAGAACCCGGTTCATAGCATTCTCTGGTTAATAATAGTTTTCTTCGCAATATCAGGCCATTACATTTTGCTGAACGCACAGTTTCTTGCCGTGGTAAATATTATTGTGTACGCCGGTGCCATAATGGTATTATTTCTCTTTGTGGTGATGTTAATGAATCTCAATGTGGAGTCTGAACCCGTTAAAAATTATAAACTTCAGCTTATCGGGGTTGTGTCGGGCGGCGGCCTTCTGCTTGTTCTTGTTGCATCTGTGATGAAACTCCAGCAATCGCAGCCGGTTCAACTTAAATTTGGCGACGATGGTCTTATCGCCAACCTTGGAAAGTCATTATTCACAAATTATGTATTGCCCTTTGAAATAAGCAGTGTGCTTTTCTTAAGCGCCATTATCGGAGCTGTTGTAATCGGCAGAAAAGACTAACCAAATAATGAAAAGATTCATAACCATATTATTGATTATCCTTGCCTCATCTGCTGCCCACGCACAGATAAAACTGGAGGATATTCCCTTCAACCTCGGAGATATTCTTGGGAAATCAAAAGTGCTAACCGTAAAAAAAGGATTCAATCCTGTTTTCAAGCTGGGAAATTTCCAGGTGAACAAAGTTGGTATACTTGGTGAAAAATTGAAGGGAGTGGAAATACTGGGAGATATATTCGATACGAAAGGGGTGAACAAAGTGATGAAACTTTACAAAACCTACAAAACGGGGCTTGTAGTGTTCAAAGTATTGGCAGCAGCGGGAACGGCGGTAACGGTTTATTCCACTGTAAAAGGGGCTTCTGAAAGTTTTGATGATAAAGATGTGAAGCAACTTCTCTATCCTGCAATTTCTTCAGTTGCAACCGGCGTTATCACTAAACTATTAACCAAGAAGGCCTCTTATAAAGCCGTTGATATTTTCAATGGAGTTGTTACACGGAAAGTGAAAGATATTTTTTCAATAAAACCAGCATCGGAAACACTTGGAATTGGTTTATACGTGAATCTCTGAAAATGGATATTACTTCATACATTATTTTATCACTTGTATTGTTCACCATTGGTGTAACCGGCGTTTTGGTAAGGCGAAACGCCATAATAGTTTTCATGTGCATCGAACTGATGTTAAATGCCGTGAACTTGTTGTTGGTGGCATTTTCGAAAATGCACGCTTTAAGCCCCGTTGCTAAAGCTTCACCAACCTTTGTGAGCGATGCCCAGGTTTTTGTATTTTTTATTATGGTTGTGGCTGCCGCGGAGGTAACAGTTGGTCTCGCAATAATTGTAATGCTTTATCGCAATACCCGATCGGTGGACATTAATTTCTTGAACAGACTTAAATATTAATGTCAGGAAAAAATAATATTAACAGCGTGAAGGCTTATGAGTAATATATCTGAATTGATCTGGTTGGTTCCCCTGCTTCCTCTAATCGGTTTTCTTATTACCGGGTTGGGAAGAAATGTATTGCCAAAGGGAATGACAGGTTTGATTGCATGCGGCACAATTCTCAGCTCCTTTCTGTTAAGCATTGCTGCCTTCCTGATGGTGAAGGGCGGGCAACCCTTCATGGTGAATTATTTCGACTTCATAAGGGCGTCGGGCCTTACCGTGGGGATGGAATTTCAGGTCGATCAACTTTCATCATTATTCCTCCTGATAATTACCGGTGTCGGTTTTCTCATTCATGTGTATTCAACATCATATATGCATGATGAATCGTCAAAAGATTTTGCGAAATATTTCTCCTACCTCAACCTGTTTGTCTTCTCAATGTTGCTGTTGGTGATGGGAGGGAACTTTGTAGTGATGTTCATCGGATGGGAAGGGGTTGGCCTTTGCTCTTATTTACTTATCGGCTATTGGTTTAAAAGACCGGAGTATACGGCCGCGGCAAATAAGGCATTTGTGATGAACAGGATCGGCGATCTTGGTTTTCTCCTCGCAATTTTCTGGATCATTTCTAAAACGGGAACAACAAACTTTCTTGAAGTTTTCTCACCGGAAGGCATTGCCAAATTGAACCAAACAGATATCACAGGGATTACGTTACTGCTTTTGCTTGGCGCAACCGGCAAAAGTGCACAGATACCATTATACACCTGGCTTCCCGATGCTATGGCTGGTCCAACACCCGTTAGTGCGCTCATTCATGCAGCCACAATGGTTACCGCCGGTATCTATATGATCGCCCGCAGCAATGTATGGTATACCATGGCCCCGTTAACGCAAACAGTTATCGTAATAGTTGGTACGGCCACAATGCTCCTCGCTGCAACAATAGCTTTAAAGCAGGATGATATAAAGAAAGTACTTGCTTATTCAACGGTGAGTCAACTTGGCTATATGTTCATAGCTCTTGGCGTGGGCGCATACACAGCTGCAGTATTTCATGTTATGACGCATGCGTTTTTCAAAGCATTGCTATTCCTTGGCGCCGGAAGCGTTATTCATGCAATGGGTGGCGAGCAGGATATGCGCAACATGGGAGGGTTGAAGCGGTATATGAAGATCACACATCTTACCTTCCTCCTTGGCTGCCTGGCCATTGCCGGTATGCCGCCTTTTTCAGGATTCTTTTCCAAAGATGAAATTCTCGCTTCCGCATTTTCAAAGAGCCCGGTACTTTGGGGAATAGGAGTTCTTGGTGCCATGATGACGGCTTTTTATATGTTCCGTTTATATGCTATGACCTTCCACGGCAGATTCCGCGGCACTCATGAGCAACAGCATCATTTACATGAAAGTCCGCCGGCGATCACATTACCATTGATCATTCTTGCCCTTCTTGCAGTTGCCGGAGGATGGGTCGGGATACCGGAAGTATTCATGAAAGGCGGGCACCTGCTGGGGGATTTCCTTGAGCCCGTTTTCCGCGGATCAGCGAAACTAACGGACAAGCATACCCTAAGTCATTCAACCGAATATATGCTCATGGCTATTTCAGTGTTGGCAGCGCTTGCAGCAATTATTTTTGCATGGCGTAAATATGCTGCTTATGAAAGAAGGGAAGAAGCCGGCGGCGGAATTACTTCATTGCTGAAAAATAAATGGTATGTAGATGAAGCTTATGAGGCTGTGATAGTTCGACCTCTGCGCTCTTTATCAAATTTTTTCAGTAGTTCTGTTGACAGGAAGGGCATTGATGGGATCGTAAATGGTGTGGGTAGCGGCGTACATTATGCAAGCCGCCAAATGAGAAGATTGCAGAGTGGCCAGGTTGGCGCATATGTTTTACTTATGGTATTGGGTATGTTGGCCCTTTTCGTTATACAAATGTTCTGTAAAAAATAAAGATGCTCGGTACGTATTTTACATTTCCGGAATTGTTGATTTGGATACCGCTTATAGTGGGCCTGGCCTGTTTCATGATAAAGAAGGAGGGAACGGTAAAAGCATTGGCATTCGGAGCTTCTCTTGCAACACTTGCAGTTTCCCTTTTCGCCATCTGTTATGCGGATGCAGCGAAATACCCGACATACAACCAGGTAAGTTATTATTGGATGAAATTTCTCGGAAACGCTTTCCATCTTAAACTTGACAGCACCGGTCACATATTATCCTTACTAACGGCAGTGGCCTACCCGCTGATATTTCTGGCCTCCTACAGGCAAAAGCGCGAGAAAGCCCCAGCCTATTATGGGCTCATGCTGTTGACCCAGGCTGGTATAATGGGTGTATTCTCTGCAGTAGACGCTTTGTTGTTTTACTTTTTCTGGGAGCTTGCTCTTATTCCGGTGTATTTTCTTGCCAGCATCTGGGGCGGTGAAAAGCGTATTAAAACCACCTTCAAATTTTTTGTTTACACTTTTGCCGGTTCCTTGCTGATGTTGATCGGTATCATATATATCTATATGCATACCCCCGGGAGAACCTTCAGTGATGGAACGGTATCTGAACATTCCTTTGCATTGGTTTCTTTTCTGAACGCGTCGATTACTCCCGCCGCGCAAGGGTGGCTTTTCTGGTTGTTCTTTGCAGCCTTTGCAGTAAAAATGCCGGTGTTTCCATTTCATACATGGCAGCCTGACACCTACGATCAATCGCCAACGCCGGTTACTATGGTGTTGAGCGGTTTAATGGTGAAAATGGGTTTATTCGGAATGATGCGATGGCTGATACCGGTACTGCCCGAAGGGGTTGAACAATATGGCAACATTGCCATAACTCTTGCCGTGGTCGGTATATTGTATGCGAGCCTGATAGCTATGGTGCAGGACAATATCAAAAAGCTTATTGCTTATTCCTCCATTGCGCATATCGGGTTGATGGCGGCTGCATTGCTTACGCAAAATTCGTCGGGGGTTCAGGGAGCCATCCTCCAGATGTTTAATCATGGTATAAACATTATTGGGTTATGGATCATCTTTGATCTTATCGAACAAAAGACGGGAGTAAAGCACATTTCCAAACTTGGCGGTATAGCAACAAAAGCACCCGCGCTTACAATATTCCTGGTGATCATCGCCTTCGCAAACATTGCACTTCCGTTAACGAATGCATTTGTCGGCGAGTTTTTGATGTTTAACGGACTATGGCAATACAATTTTTTGTTTGCAATAGCGGCGATCATAAGTATTATACTTGCCGCAGTGTACATGCTTAACATGGTAAGACGGGTGTTTTATGGAGAGGTTTCACCCGCTGCGCAGCAAATGACAGATATATCTATCGGGGAAAAAGTTGCCTTATCGGCAATCGTTCTGATAATTTTTATTTTGGGAGTTTTTCCGGAGCCGGTGTTGAAAATGACAGAAGGAGCCTTACAGGTATTGGCCATTCCGACCGGCCGTTAAAATATTTTGAGCAGATATGAATGCAATTGTTTTTACAGCACTCTGGGGTGTATTGATGATGTTCGCAGGAGCGTTCCTGAAAAGCAAAACCGCACCCAAATACCTCGCAATTGCAGGGATGATTCTCGTGTTCATTATGAACGCGCTTGAGTTAAACAGTGGTTATTCTGTTATACCGGTTGATACAAAGGATATGATCAGGACTAACAGCTTCAATCTCACATTCCTGCTGGTGGTTTTTAGCGCAACCCTGCTTATTTTTATGCTGAATGGCCGTGACATTGAAAAGATCGGAAAGCATAGTGCCGAGTACTTTGCCCTTATCTTTTTCATTCTCTGCGGGGTTTCATTGGCTGCAACATTCAATACCCTGCTGCTCCTGTTTTTAGGTATTGAAATATTGTCCATACCCTTGTACATTCTAACGGGAGCGGATAAACGCAATTTAACGGGTAATGAGGCTGCCCTGAAATACTTTTTAATGGGTTCATTTTCTACCGGTATTCTGCTCATGGGCATAGCCTTTCTTTACGGAAGCAACCCTTCGGCTTCATTTTATATTAACAACCTGAGCTTTGGAGTAGGTGAAATGCCCTTGTTGGCGGCGGTAGGAATGGTTTTCCTTATTGCCGCGATGGCTTTTAAAGTATCTGCAGCTCCTTTTCATTTTTGGGCGCCGGATGTTTACGACGGAGCTCCTACGGTGATCACATCCTTCATGGCAACCGTTATCAAAATCGCGGGCTTTTTTGCCTTCATGCGTTTATTTGAAAATGCTTTCGGAAAAATGCATACCCAGTGGCAGGATCTCATCGTGATAATAACAGTTGCAACGCTCGCCATCGGAAACATAACTGCAGTATTCCAGCAAAGTGTTAAGCGGATGCTTGCCTATTCAAGTATTGCACAGGCCGGTTTTATGATGCTGGCCCTTTTTGCCCTGAATGACCGCGCCCGCGAAGGCCTGGTGTTATATTCGGCGGCATACAGCCTTGCTTCCATCGGTCTTTTCGGGATACTTGCCCGAATGAAAGATGTGACCATTGAAGGTTTTAACGGGCTGGGTAAAAAACATCCATGGCTTGCACTTTGCGCAACTATCTTCCTGCTTAGTTTAACAGGAATTCCTCTAACAGCCGGTTTCCAGGCAAAATTTTATATGCTTGTAGCCGCCGTTGAAAACGGTTTCCATTTTTGGATAGTGATCGTTGCTGTTGTATTTGCCGCAGTCAGTGCTTATTATTATTTCCGGGTAATTCAGGCCATGTACTTCAAAATGCCTGGCGGGGAAGATGACGAAATAGAGGCAGGCTCTGCGTTTAAAGGTTTACTTATAATTTCAGCCCTGCTTATCATTGCTCTCGGCATTAACCCCGAATGGCTGATCGGATGGCTGTATCATTAGTCTTTGGTCTTTAGTCTTTAGTCGATAGTACTGACCACTACCAACTATAAACTATCAACTATCAACTATCTTCGTTCCAATGGCAGGCATGACTTTAAAAGATTCCTTTTTACTCTCATGGCGGAACATCCGTGGCAACAAACTTCGTACAATCATCACCGTTACCATCATTGCGCTTGGCATTTTTGCGCTCATTTTGATTATTACTGCAATAAAAGCGGCAAGTAACAGCCTTACATCAAGCTTTTCAACCATGGGGGCCAATTCTTTCAGCATAAGGCATCGCGACCGCAACATTCAGTTCGGCAATGGGCGCCGTGATCCGGAAAAAACAAAACGTACCAATCTTCGCGAGAAGAAATCGAACATCGGGATACCGATAAGTTTAAATGAAGCCCGTGAATTCAAGGAGAGATATCACTTCCCCGGAACCCGCGTTAGCATTGCGATGAGAGGCCCTTCAGGCCTGGTGGTAAATTATGGCTCAAGGAAAACAAACCCTGATATAAATGTTACCGGCGGCGATGAAAACTATCTCGATCTGAACGGATATAAAATTCAGTACGGCAGAAATTTAACCCATCCCGAAGTTGAATCAGGCAGAAATGTTTGCCTGCTTGGGCAAACCGTTGCAAAAAAATTATTTCCTGATAATCTTCAAAAGGCAGTTGATGCCACGATTCATGTAGACCATATTCCTTACCGCGTAATTGGGGTACTGGAAGAAAAAAGTTCAAGTGCCTTCTTCAATACGGGCAAAGTAGTTGTCACTTCCTATAACAGCGTTCGAAGGATGTTTGCGGGTCAGTTCAATTATACGCTGGGTATTATGGTGGACGATATCAAACTGATGGATATGGCCACCGGCGAGGCCACCGGTGTGTTTCGGCCTATACGTAAACTGGAGATAAAGGATTCAGACAACTTTTATATTGATAAGAGCGATAGCATCGCCCAGGCACTTCTCACCAACCTGGGGTTTCTTGAAATCGGAACCATTGGCATCGCATTCATTACTCTTATTGGTGCAGCGATCGGGCTAATGAACATTATGCTTGTTGCCGTAAATGAAAGGACTAAGGAAATAGGACTGGTAAAAGCCCTCGGTGGCACAAAAAAAGACATACGTTCACAATTTCTATTTGAATCTGTGATCATCAGCCTACTGGGCGCTGTTGCCGGTATCGTAGCCGGAATATTAGTTGGCAATATTGTTGCATTACTGCTGAATACAGGCTTCGTATTGCCGTGGAATTGGGTCTTCGCAGGTATGGCTGTCTGTACACTCGTGGGGCTCGTTGCAGGCTTATACCCGGCCATAAAAGCTTCACGGCTCGACCCGATTGTTGCTCTTCGCTATGAATAAAATTGAGCTACTAAACCCGATGATTAACATCCCGCATAATTTTATGCAATCCAGCCAATCAGCTGAAAACCCCGATGAAAATCACTCATATATTCAAGGTTTGATATTTTTTTGAAATTTGTGAAAATGTAAAATCGAATAATAATTTTCAGTAGCATTGTACTCTTTTAACTTTAAAAACTTAGAACTTAACCAATCACTTTCAAAATTTGATTTTTTATGGCAGAAACAAGAACCACTGCATCCGTTAAACCGGTGACAACGGTACAGGCAAAGAAAACGAGCAATAGCATATCATGGATCGCCCCGGTGCTGTGTGTGCTAGTGGGATATCTGATCTGGAGATTTGGCCTCGGAGCTGCCGCTAACTTTGAGAAGCCAGGCACCGGTTGGTTCTGGCCCGATCACCACGGTCCAAAAGCGCAGATATATAATATGTACCTCGGGGGAATCGTAGTGCCAATTCTTATGGGAACTTTTCTTACCTGTATAGTTTTCGTGATCGAACGCTTCCTCACAATTTCCAAGGCAGCCGGTACCAGCAACAATGCAGATTTTGTTCGTAAAGTTCAATATCATCTTGCTAACAAAAATGTAGATGCTGCGCTGGCCGAATGCGATAAGCAAAAAGGATCTGTAGGAAATGTAATGAAAGCCGGGCTTATCCGGTATAAAGACATGATCGGCAACAATGAACTTAATACAGAGCAAAAAGTACTTGCCATCCAAAAAGAAGTTGAAGAAGCAACAGCTCTTGAATTGCCAATGCTTGAAAAGAACCTCGTGTTCCTTTCCACCATTGCATCAGTAGCAACCCTTATTGGTCTTTTCGGAACAGTATTGGGAATGATCCGCGCCTTTGCGGCTCTCGGGTCAGACAGTGGCGGTGGTTCTTCAGCAACTGCTTTGTCTCAGGGTATTGCCGAAGCTCTTTATAATACTGCCCTTGGTATCGGCACCTCCGCGATCGCCATTATATTCTATAATATGTTTACCACGAGGATCGATGGTATAACATACGGTATTGATGAGTCAGCATTTACATTAACACAATCTTTTGCTTCACAGTATAAATAATTTGTGGAATCCGAAAGGTTTTGAATCTATTAATGACTTAAAAGTAAAAAATGCCAAAAGTTAAAATACCACGGAAGAGTACAATTGTGGACATGACGGCGATGTGTGATGTGGCCTTTTTATTATTGACATTCTTCATTCTTGCCACAAAGCAAAAGCCCGCAGAGGTTCTTGCAGTGCAAACTCCAAATTCGATCTCAAGTAAAGCAGCTCCCGATAAATCTATTATGATCACCATGACCAAGGACGGGCGCGCTTTTCTAACTCTCGGTGATGACACCAAGAAGGCCGAAATATTGGAAAATGTTAATGCAACAAAAGGTTTGGGGCTATCACCACAGGAGTTATCAAAATGGACAAGGCAGGAATTTTACGGGCTGCCTTTTAACCAGGTAAAGGGCTTTTTAAATATGGCGAATCCTATCCCGCCTGCAAATATGCCCGGCATTCCGATTATGGACACGGCTGCTAACGAGTTGGCTGATTGGGTTCGAAGCATCACAAATGTATATGCCGGAAGTGATCAAACTAAATTGCAGCAAATGTTGTTGGTTAAGGGAGATAATGAAGCGCAATACCCGGTTTTTCGTGCGGTAAAACAAGCATTCAAGAAAAATGAGATCTATAAGTTCAGGATCGTTACTAATGCTGAAAATGTGCCTTTGGGATCGGAACTTTATAATGAGATGCACCAATAGTTAATTCAATTAAACAAAGCGAACAATGGCAGAGATAGATACCTCGTCGGGTGGCGGACACAAAAAGGGACCCGGAGTAAAAAAGTCTAAAAAGCTATCAACAAGAGTTGATCTTACCCCAATGGTTGACCTGGGCTTTCTGCTGATCACCTTTTTCGTTTTTACTACATCAATGAGTGAAAGCAAGGCGATGAACATGAATGAACCGAAGGATGATCCGGGCAAAGAATTGAAGGTGAAAAATTCTGGCGCCATGACGATACTTCTCGGCAAGGCAGATCAGATATATTACTACTTCGGTCAACTCGATACGGCCACGCTTAGCCAGCAGTTTAAGACCACCAATTATAAAGAGATCCGCGAGCTGATAGTTGAAAAGAAAAAAGCTACTCCGATTGACGACCTGATGTATATCATTAAATCTGACAAGGAGTCTACTTTCAAGAACGCGATCGATATACTTGATGAAATGTCTATTTCTGCAGTGCCCCCTGGCCACTATGCTGAAGTGGATATGACTCCCGCTGAGCATGAACTGATCAGGCAAACGGAATTGGCAAATGGGATAAAATAGTTTATGGAATAAGGCTGCTTATTCAGTCTTATACAAAAAGCATAAAATGGAACCAAACAAAATATTAAGCGCAGATTTTCTCGACATATTGTTTGAGGGAAAGAACAAGGGCTACGGGGCTTACAATTTGCGTAAAACTTACAACACCAGGCTGAAGAAGTCTTTGATAGCAACCTTCGCAGCGCTTTTTCTGTTGCTGTTAGTAGGTATTGCTTCAAATATGCTTCGAAAAGATAAAGACACATCTGAAATTGAAGTGTTGGATACGCAGATGGCTGAAATTAAAAAAGATGAACCTGCACCTCCGCCTCCTCCGCCACCGCCACCACCGCCGCCTGCACCACCTCCGCCACCGGAAGTGAACCAGGTGAAGTTTACACCTCCCAAAGTGGTGAAAGATGAGGAAGTGAAGCCTGAAGAAAAGATAGAGGAAATTAAGGAAGATGCAGCTATAAGTGATAAGACTGTTGTAACTGAAAACAAGATCCAGGTGGTTCAGGCGCCTATTGAAGACAAGGGAACAGGGATAGTTGAAGCTCCGAAAGTAGATGACGATGAAGGAAAGATCTTTAATAAGGTTGAAGTGGAAGCTGAATTTCCCGGAGGTGCAAATGCATGGCGCCGTTATCTTGAAAGAAATCTTAACGCCAGCGCACCAATTGATGCAGGCGCGCCGGAAGGAACCTATACGGTTATTGTTCGTTTCATTGTAAGTAAAGATGGCAGCATCAGCGAAGTTGTTCCTGAAACAAAGCATGGCTATGGTATGGAGCAGGAAGCTGTGAAAGCAATAAAGAGAGGTCCGAAATGGACGCCGGCTCTTCAGAACGGCCGCCACGTAAATGCTTATCGTCGACAGCCGATCACCTTTGTGGTGGCGAGCGAATAAAATGATTAAATACAATTGGAAGCCCTGTCGTAAGACAGGGCTTTTTTGTTCAGCCTGTCGCGGTGATTCATTTTTTATCTTTACTTAATGAATAATGCATTAAGCGGTTGGGATGATACTATAGTGGCACTAGCTACGCCCCCGGGTGTTGGAGCCATCGGTGTGATCAGGCTCAGCGGTCCACTGGCCTTTTCAATTTTAGATAAACTAACACCTGGGAAGAAAATCTCCACAAAACCTTCCCATACTTTACATTTCGCCCGCATAATGCAGGCCGGGCAGGTACTGGATGAAGTGGTCGTGTCTTTATACCGGTCACCAAGAAGTTATACCGGGGAAGATGTGATTGAGATAAGTTGTCATGGCTCCACCTATATACTTCAGGAAATAGTTTCTTTGTGCGTGCGATATGGCGCGCGTAACGCGCATCCCGGAGAGTTTACACAACGCGCCTTCCTCAATGGTAAAATGGACCTTGCCCAGGCCGAGGCCGTGGCAGACCTGATAAATGCAGAGACGAGGGCGGCACAAAGAGCGGCAATGAACCAAATGCGGGGAGGCTTTTCCGGAAAACTATCAGCCTTGCGCGAACAATTGATAAATTTCGCTGCACTTATTGAGCTTGAACTCGATTTTTCTGAAGAAGATGTGGAATTTGCAAATCGAGCCTCATTAAAAAAGCTTGTGCGGGAAATAAGCGAGGAAACTGCGGGTTTGATTCAGTCATTTCAACTTGGGAACGTTGTAAAGAACGGTGTTCGCGTTGCCATCATCGGCAAGCCCAATGCCGGTAAAAGTACGCTTCTCAACGCGCTGCTGAATGAAGAAAGAGCTATTGTAAGCGATATCCCGGGCACTACACGTGATACCATTGAAGAGGTGTTGAATATAAAAGGGATTCTTTTCCGGCTTATTGATACAGCGGGCATCCGTCAGCATAGTTCAGATGAAATTGAAAATCTTGGAATGGACAGGTCGCGCATGAATGCGGAAAAAGCTGACCTGATACTTTACCTCAGTGATATGACTGATAGAGATGATGAATATGAGGAAGGGAAAGATGGAGACGATGATGGTGAGGGTGAATTCGTAAAAGGAATGGCATGGTTGAAACCTTTCAGGAACAAAGTGCTCATTGTTTCCACAAAGTTTGACTTGTGGATGAAGATGATGAATGATATGCGAATTGATCCCGTACCCGATTTTTCAAAAAATATTGTCAGCGCCCGTGACGGTTTCGGCATACCACAATTGAAAAGCAAAATGTTTGAGATCGCCGTAGCTGCAGGTTCGGAAAGGCAGGCGCATATTGTTACCAACGTACGTCACTATGAAGCCTTGAAGCGTATGCAGGAAAGTCTTCTCTCAATTAAAAAAGGATTGAAGGAAGGGATCAGCGGAGATCTGCTCGCATCTGATATCCGGAACTGCCTTTATCATCTTGGCACCATAACAGGTCAGGTAGAAATAGACCGTGACATCCTCGGAACTATTTTTGGGAAATTTTGTATCGGAAAGTAACCAATACATAATTAGAGAGATAGAAAATAAACTTTGACGGATCAATCACGTTACTTTTACCAGGCAAGCCCTTACGGACTATGGAAAGCCTTTCAATGTATTAGCTACAGATTTTCGATGAAAAAGGTATCTTTTTTTTTAATGAGTGTCTGCATTGTTTACTGCTCCTGTACAGCGCAAAATTTTGTTCAAAGAGGAGTAGTTGAACACTATTTTATTACGGGCGAAACTAATTCTGTGCGTTCAGACACAGTTGTCAAATCCAAGATCTGGTTCTTGGACAGCGCGTTGATCTATGAAAACGTTACTATCAATTTCGACATAAATGATTCTGCCGAATTTGTAGCAACCCAATACACTTATATCGATTTGCGAACCTGGAAGGCGGAGGAATATAGAAATTTCCGTGATACAGCGAAGCCTTTTTGTAGTTTTACATTTGATTCAAGCTACTTGACAGCACGATATGTTTGCCAACCTAAGGTAAATGAGACGAACCCTGTTTCAACCTACCTCCCTGACCTACAGGAAAATGGTAAGACTATTAAGAGGGTCAGCATTTTGAACGACACGTTAAGGAAAATTAGTTATGTTTATTACCTGGGTAAAACAGAATATTCCTCAATTTTTACCATGAACCCTTTCATTGATAATAGGTGGCCGCTTTTCAAAGTTTATAAACTAAGGGTAGTTTCCGATTACGATAAAGGATTTTCAGAAATTGGCTATAGGATAATAGAGACAAACTTGTCGCAAAAAGTGGTTGCCATATTTGAATCTTGGAAACAAAATGCATTGAAAAACGATCTAGAGGTAAAACCTGTTATTGGAAAGGAATCTCCTTGTAGAGGCCCTTTTCATGAGGCGCTGGATCACAGAAGCCTTTAGGTGAAATACATCTGCGAAGAAATTTGCGGAGATCTGCGGGAAAGATTTTTGCGGCAATCGGCAAACATCTGGGAAAACTATTCGAAGGGGTACAGAGACCTTGAGAACGATTAAAAGATCTTTTTACACGGGCAGCTATTTTTTTCCTTTATTTCTACCAGGGTCCAAATGAAATTCAAGATCTTCTACGCTGTGCAATTGATAAAAGGGCATTGATATCTTAACATCTTTTGAATTCATCTCATCGATCGCTATAAGCATTTTTTCCCCCTTAAAATTTTTACGCAGTACTTTCAAAAGATCCCTGGTGTTTTCAGGAAAGTCTTTATGTACAATAAAGGTTAGGAGATGGGTGGCTCCTGTGGTCTGAAAGAGTTGGGAAAGGTTTGTCAATGGCAAGTTAGCGCCAAGGTATATTGTGTCACGGCCAGACTTCCGTATGAGGTAATTGGCAAGTAACAATCCCAGTTCATGATATTCTCCTTCCGGTAGAAAAAGGAGCCACTTTTCTTTTTTTACCACCGGCGGAGGAAGCGTGTCAATTGCGGAATAAAGTTTCTGCCTCACAAGGTTACTTATAAAATGCTCGTTAGCCGGAGGTAGGGTGTTACTAGCCCACATTATGCCCACCCGCATCAGCATTGGGTGAATAACTTTGATGTACATGTTCTTTAACCCGTAACGAATTACACCTGCCGAGAACATTTTGTCAAAATAACTTTCGTTGTAGTTCAGTCCCGCAGCTATCAATTGTGCAACAAAGTAATCAGTAGAATTTTCTGTGTCTGCAGAAACAGGTATTCTCTCCATTACCATGTTGAACAGATCTTCATCGTCCAGATTTCCTACCTGCGAGATTTTTTTTCCCGTATTCATCAGGCTTACTATATTCAGCAGCCTCCGGAGTTGCTCTCCGTCGTAGTACCTCGTGTTTCCTTCTGACCTTGAGGGAGATAATGCCTCATACCTCTGCTCCCATATTCGGATCGTATGTGGCTTAATACCGGAAAACCTCGAAAGATCGGAGATCGTGAATAAATTCATGTTGAAATTAATTGCTGAAAACTTCTACAAACGAATATAGGCATATTCAAAAAAAAAGAGAACCTGCACGTAGAAGCTGCAGGTTCCCGGGATTTATCAGGGTAAGAGTACGCGGTCGATAACATGTACCACGCCATTGGAAGCCATAATATTTGTTGCTACGATATTTGATCGGTTTGCGCCATTCGAAGAACCGGTGATCGTTGATCCTCCGCCGGCACCATTTGTGAGATTGATGGTGGTATTCCCCCCTGCCAGCATTGTCAACTGGCCATTGGCGAGGTCTGATGAGAATGCCCGCCCTGCTACAACATGATATTTCAATACAGCAGTAAGGGTTGCAATGGGAATATCATTGATATCAGTAAGTGATAATGCGTTCAAAACTCCGGTGAAGGCCGCATTCGTTGGCGCAAACACCGTTAAGGTACCCGATTGTAGAGCAGCAACCAGGTTCGGATCACCACCGGGAGTATTGTTTACGCGAAGTACTGCTTTTACGAGTGAATCAAGATTGTTTTGCGGCAACTGTGCGGTTTCCACCAGATTGCCAGTAGGCGGCAATAGCACCCTGCCGATTTTGTGGATGACGCCATTGCTTGCATCAATATCTGCCTGTGTAACTGCTACACCGTTAATAAACACTCCTGAAGAATTTCTGGTAAGGAATACAGAGTCCCCGCTTGCGGTGATAACTT
Source organism: Bacteroidota bacterium (assembly GCA_023433345.1). Lineage (GTDB taxonomy): Bacteria > Bacteroidota > Bacteroidia > Chitinophagales > Chitinophagaceae > Ferruginibacter. Next base: position 15,444 of record JAEZDA010000085.1, read on the forward strand.
TTGCATTCGGACCGGCAGGAACACTGGCCGCGTTCACTTCTCCTGCAAGAGTGTGATACAGCAGTATTGTTGACGCTTCCTGCGTTGTGAGCGAATTAAGTACAGTAGCTGTAATGCCGGATGCAGCAAAAGCCGCGTTGTCTGGCGCGAAAACTGTGAACGGCCCGGAGCCGCGCAGGGTAGTTTGAAGATTTGCTTTGTTCATTGCGTCTTCCAAGGTGCTGAAATCGCCGGATGCAATTACTTTTCCTGCAATTGTATTGTCTGTGCTTACCGGATCATCATCCTTTGAACAACTTATAAGTAAGGTTGATGAAAACAACAAGGCCAGGGAAGCCAGCTTGATTTTGTGTGTCATGTTTGTAAGATTGAGATTTTTAAAATGATTTTTGTTTAAATAATTTCACAAATATATAAACAAAAATGAGGCCATGATTTTTTTATTAAAGCGGAATTGGAAATATGGTTGAGATAAACGGTCAACCATTCGTAACAACTCCCGGCGAAATCACATTAAATATTTTATATTGGTGATCCTAAAAAATTCGGTCACTTAAAATGATTTTATGAAAGAGAACAACCCTGTTGGCTGGTTTGAAATTTATGTGGACGACATCGATCGTGCTCAAAGGTTTTATGAACAGGTTTTTGCCGTGCAATTAGGTGAGCTTCCGGATCCGTCAGGAAGCGGAATTCTGATGCGGCCTTTTGCAATGTTTCCGGGGACGCCAAATGCTGCCGGCGCATTGGTAAAGATGGAAGGTATGAAGGCGGGAGGCAACAGTACAATCGTTTATTTTGTAAGTGATGATTGTGCGGTGGAACTTTCCCGTGTGGAAGCCGCCGGTGGAAAGATATTCCAGCCGAAAATGTCTATAGGTGATTATGGATTCATGTGCCTTTGCACAGATACCGAAGGAAACATGATCGGAATTCATTCAATGATTTGAGAACTCTTAAACTTTTAATTATGGATCGTCCAGTATCAAAGCAACTCGAAGTGATCATACCGGGTTTCCGGATGCACACTCAACTATTCATCAATGTACTCAATGGCATTTCCGAAGAGCAGGCGCTGGAAAGAATTGGAGGAAAAACAAATCATATAGCATGGATGGCGGGCAATATGGTGAACTGCAGGTTCTGGCTGGGAGAAACCCTTGGGTTAGAAGAAAAAGATCCTTCAGAAGAATTGTTTAAAGAAGGAAGGGCACTGAGCGAAGAACTATCGTATCCCACTTTAAAACAATTGTTGCAACGATGGCATGAAATATCACCAAAAGTATATCAGAAGCTTCTTGAAGTTGATGATGAAATGCTGGCAAAGAAAGTTGAATTCGGGATGGGCGTATCCTTTCTTGAAGAGAACAACCTTAACATGGTAGGGATGGCGATGGGTCGTGAGGATTATCTTCTCGGCCAGTTGGGCCTGATGAGAAGGATCCTTGGTTTACCAAGTATGAAATATGATGTCAACGAGTCCATCATCTATTAAAAAGAAGAGGTGTAATTAAGCCTTGTTTTTCAATTTCGGTTAAAACTCCGGGTAAAATTTTTCGGAACCAGATGGTAAATTTTTCCGGATTTCGATTCATGTCTTCCAAAACTTCCTTTGGTTGAATCCATTTAAAACTCCGAACCTCCAACACGTTGGGAAATGGGTCGAGATTAGTCTTTCCGAAAAACACATGATCAAACTCGTGTTCAATCAGTCCATTTTCAACCCTTTCTTTATAAATGGTTGAAAAAAGAAAGCTGATGTTGCAGTTTAATCCCATCTCATACTGCAATCGTTCCTCGGCGCTTTCTTTCACTTGTTCACCAAGTGTGGGATGCGAGCAACAAGTGTTCGACCATAAGTTAGACCCATGGTATTTGCCAAAGGCTCTTTGCTGAAGCAGCATTTCTCCGCGGTCGTTAAAAATGAACACTGAAAAAGCCCGGTGTAATAATCCTTTTTTGTGCGCCTCCAATTTTTCCATCTCGGCGATCGCTTCATCATTCTCATTAACGAGTACTACGTTTTCCCTATTCATACTAGCGCTGGTTTATTTAAACCTGTTTTTTGAAACAGCTTAAAGAAATAAATATTTAAAAGAAACAATGTGAACCCATAGGCAGCGTCTTCAATTGGAATAGTAAAAAATCGAGCTCCCAGAATTTCATTGTTATTATAGTTTACAACCGGATCATTCAGCCACAAACCCGTGAGAGGCCCGTTCACTACAAAGAAACCGGGAAGCAATATCAGGTACACGAGCGTTGCGGCGCCGATCCATTCCCTGCGTGCAATAAAATGAAGAAAAAAGAGGGTGGACAGGGTGGCCACAGCGGTTACAAGGGTATAGACCTTTGAATTGGAAGTTAAAATAACAAGAACACAAACTATCGACCCGGTAAAAACAATCAAATTATTGAAGGCTGAAGCCCAACTAAGATCAAAGAATTTCTCCAGGCAAAAAAATGTGAACACGCAGGCAAATGGGATACAATAGAAGAACAGCCATTCCTCTAAAGGAAGCCCTGCAATGGCTAGACCAATGGTATAACTTTCATTGAACCACCAAACCCCGGTTTTCGTAAACCATACATCCCATACAATAAATGGTGCTGCAACAATTGTGGCCGCTAAAAGGAATGTTGCAAAATGTTTATTAAACCTGATGCGATGGTGAAAGGACGCGCCAAAGCAGATTATGATGGTAAGAAATATAATAAGTAAGTAGGTAAACTGCTTCATCTTCTGCTAAAATACATTCTGAAAAATTTCATCGGAACCCACAAGAACCCGAAACATTCTCCATCCTCTTTTCCAATATGCTTATGATGTTGTTTATGCGCTCTTCTTAAGGCCATCAGGTAACGGTTACGCGTATGCGTAAAGATCTTGCTCCGTTGATGAATGAAAATATCGTGCACAATAAAATAAGCCATTCCATAAAAGGTTATCCCAAGCCCGGCATAAAATTTCAAACTGTAATTCTCTTTCATGCCATAGTAAAGAAGGATGATTGCCGGTATGGAAAAAATAAGGAAGAAGAGATCGTTTCGTTCAAGCGGCCCCTCGGTGGAATGGTCGTGATGATCGCGGTGAAGCGTCCATAAGAAGCCATGCATTACATATTTGTGAATGAGCCACGTGGCTCCCTCCATCATCACAAACACAGCCAATATAAATAGCAGGTTCATAATGCGGGCATTTTTTGGTGAAAGTGGCCGCCAATTACACCATGGCGGTAATCGAAAAGTTCTTTCAGTTTTTTTCTCACCAGTAATTGGTGAACAATGCTTCCTAAAAACCCAAAAGGAAGCTGGTATTCAACTGTGTCTTTCATAAGAGTGCCATCTTCATTTTCCAAAAATTCGTGATGATGGTTCCAATATTTGTAAGGGCCCTGCAATTGGAGATCTGTGAAACTATTAGGATAGTCAACCTGGGTAATTTTCGTTTTCCATTTCATTGGAATTTTGAAAAGTGGAGTTAAAGTGTAGTTGATCTCCATCCCTGTGAAAATATTTTTTATGCCTTCACCTTGTTCCACTTTCAAATTCATCTCCGGCGGGGTAATTAAACTCAGGTTGCCTGGCGATGAAAAAAATTTCCAGGCAGTGTCGATATCGCAATCCAGTTGCTGTTCCCTTAGGATCCTGTATTTCATTCCTGCCTGTTTAAAAGTTCATTAGCCATTTTTACAACCAGCGGGTTGCTGATGGCATGAAGATTTTTCCTGATGAATTTTTCGTCCTCATTAAGCCTGCTGCTATAATCAAGAAAGGAGGGCGCATTTTGCTGAACGGAGTATCTTATAAGCCTTATTTCCAGGTTCCCAGGCTCTGTTCTGACCGCTTTTTCAATATTCTTTTTTCCATCATTAAAGGTCTGCAATTTTGAAAAAGGGTTTGTTACATGATTTGCCCAAACAGCCTGGTAGCCTCCGAGGTAAGCAAGGCACAGGTTATTTTCTGCAGATGCTTTTAAAGCATCGATCATTTCATTGCATAGCTTTTTATTATCCGCCGCCTTTCCAAATGCCGAACGCACAGTGTTCATATCAATTTCACCTGAACCAAAATTTATGATGAACGCACTTAGCAAAACCATTATCGTTTTTATCATCTCAACACCATTTTATATTGTAAATAACTGCTCAACATCAGGGATAGTTTCTGGGAGTTCGGGATGCGGATCCTTCTTTTACGTATACTTTCGGCTGAGGTATTCCTTATTTTGCTGAATAATGAACGATAATATTTGTAAGCCAGGTAAACACCGAATTTTGAAGATGCCGGAAGCATTTTAATTCCGACAAGGGCTTCCATGAATTCCTCCTCGATCTCTTTCTCAATTCTTTCCTTTGCTAAATTGTCGAATAAATTGAAGTCAACATTTGGGAAATAAGTTCTTCCTAAAACTTCATAGTCATCTTTCATATCCCGCAGGAAATTCACTTTCTGAAAAACTGAGCCAAGTTTTTTCGCATATGGTTTAAGTTGATCATATTTTTCCCTGTTTCCATCAGTGAAAACGAGCAGGCACATTAACCCAACAACTTCAGCAGATCCGAAAATATACTCGTCGTAAAGTTCAGTATTGTAATTCACCTTGGCCAGGTCCATTTCCATGCTGTGCAAAAACTGGGCTATTAGTTCCCTGTCAATTTTGTAACGATGTACAGTGTCCTGGAACGACTGCAGGATGGGATTGATGGAAATCCCTTCATCAATTGCATTCATTGTTTCTTCCTTTAACCTGTCAAGCAGTTTTTCTTTATTGTAGCCATGAAAGCTGTCAACTATTTCGTCTGCCAGCCTTACATAACCATAAATAGAATATATCGCTGAACGAATAGAGGGCTTCAGGGCAAGAATGCCCAGTGAAAAACTGGTACTGTATTTTTGAGTAGTCGTTTTGCTCACTTCAAAAGACAATTCGTCGAATAGCTTCTTCATGAATGTTTTTTTAGTTGTTTGCACATTTCCTTTGCGGCGATCTTTCCTGAAATAATAGAGGGCGGCACACCCGGGCCGGGAACAGTTAACTGGCCCGCATAAAACAGATTCTTTATTTTTCTGTTCCGGATCTTCGGCTTGAGAACGGCGGTTTGACGCAAGGTGTTTGCAAGACCATAGGCATTTCCGCCGTAAGCATTGTAGTCGGCAATGAAGTCTTTCACACAATAGCTTTTTTTAAATTCAATTGAAGAAGCAAGATCACGGAAGCCTGTGTGTTTCTCAATTCTTCCCAACATTTCCCTGAGGTAGAACTCCCTGGTTTTTTCATCATCACTTAACCCCGTGGCAAGCGGCATCAGGAGGAAAAGATTTTCACAACCTTCAGGGGCCACGTGTGCATCTGTTTGAGAAGGACAACAAACGTAAAAGAGTGGCTTTTCGGGCCAACGTTTTTTAATGTAGATGTCGTTAGTATGCTCGTCAAGATCATTTTCGAAAAAAAGAGTGTGATGTTTCAAATTCGGAACCTTCTTATTTATTCCAAGAAAGTAGATCAGGCAGGATGGCGCAAATGTTTTAGCTTTCCAATACGAATCCTTGTAATTCTTTGCACCAATATCGTCTATGAGTTTTTCAGAATGATGATAATCGGAGGAGGCGATCACTGCATCAAATTGAAGGCTTTCTCCATTTACACTAAGTGAAACAATTTTGTTTTCACTGGTATTTATCATTTCAACTGTGCTGTTGAAATGAAACTGCGCGCCGCTTTTTTCTGCCACTGTTTTCATGGCCTGCACCACGCTGTAAAACCCGCCTTCAGGATAATGTGTTCCCAAAACATAGCCACCGTAATTCATCATGCTGTATAATGCCGGGATCTGCTTTGGTGAGGCGCCTAAAAAAATTACGGGGAATTCCATCAATGACCTGAGCCTGGCATCCCGAAAGTATTTAGAAGTATAGCTCCGGAAATTTGTAAAAAGGTTGAGAAAAGTTGCACTCTTTATCACTTTCAATGAGAAGAATTCCGACCATTTGTTACATGGCTTTTGAACAAATTCTCCCATTCCGGTTTCGTATTTGAATTTTGCCGACCGCATGAATTTGTCCAGCCTGATCCCTGAGCCCGGCTCCGTTTTTTCAAACAACTCTTTTATTTTGGGAAAGGATCTTGGAAGAGAGAGTTTTTCTTCGCGGAAGACCATTTCAAACTGGGGATCAAGGGAGATCAATTGATAGAAATCTGATGATTCATAACCGAAATCGTGAAAGAAATTTTCGATGATATCAGGCATCCAGTACCAGCTCGGGCCCATGTCGAACACATATCCTGAATCAGTTTTAAACTGTCTTGCCCTGCCTCCAGGCATATCATGTTTCTCAAAAACATGCACCTCGTATCCTTCCCGCGCGGCATAAGCGGCAGCAGACATTCCGGAAAATCCTGAACCGATCACAGCAACTTTTTTTTCTCTCATTTTAGTTGAAGTGTTTAATTTTTTGCTGCTTGTAATTGCCAGGATCTCTCGAAATATGAAGTATAACGGAAGCAATTATTGCCAGTGATATTATGACGGCTGTATAAAAAACTGCAGAATTCTCATTCTTGTTGGCAATCGCCACCGCCATTATTCCCCAGGCCCCGGCAATGCCGAAAGCGTTTAAGTTTTTTTTGAAGATCATGAACAGGTTTATCGTGCCGGCAATAACTAACATCGCTATCGTCCAGAAAGAAGGTGGCAGGCCGAATCCATTCCATTCAATTCGGGTAAGAAAGGCTGCAATATTGGCGATCAATGCCACGGAAATCCAGCCGAGGTAAAGTGAGAAAGGCCACCATACCATACTTCTCAATGACAAAGGTGCGGGAGGTGCTCCTATCCGGTTTTTTATTACCAACATTACAAGACAACAAAGCAGGATGATCATCAGGGTAACCGAAAGCCCGATCAGGTTTTTTAACCAGATTACAACCCAAAGGCAATTGGCAATACATGAAATAATGAACCAATAGCCGGTATTTAAAATGGTGGAATCTTTCCCGTCTTTTTTTAAAGTGTAGAAAGAGTAAACGATAAAGGTTCCCACTAAAAGATAAATCACAGCCCAGATTGAAAAGGCATAAGAAGCCGGCGTGAAAAGGTTCCGGTAATTATCAGAAACAGATTTCATGGTATTACCGCCGATCCAACCGGTATTAGATAAATAGTTAACCAGGAGAGTTGTTAAAAAGAAAACAGCATTTAATATGGCGAGTGTCTTTTTCTTCATTTTAATTTTTGCGCGAGTGAATTTCTTCAGTTACTTTTTGCAACAGTTCAGCAGAATCATAATTGCGATGGTAAATGGGTAGGTGAAAATCATTCAACTTGTTTAATAAGCTGATGAGTGTGAACTTTTCATTTTGTGTAAGTGGTCCGGTAACTATGCTGGTAGCTTGCCTCACCTTTGCCATTAACTCATCAAGCGCATCAAGACCAGTCGCCGTTGCAGATATCATTTTGCTTCTTCTGTCAACTTCTGAATTTTGCTGGGCGATCCAACCTTTGGAGATCAAACGATTTATTATTTGCATGCCCGCCGGTTTATCGTACACATTTTTCTTTATAAGATCCATTTTCGTAACCGGACCGCTGAATCTTAAAACAATCAGGAAGATCACTTCCTCCGGAGTTGCAAAATCTGAATTGTAAATAGCAGCCCGGAAATAATTCCTCGCATAATGGTTCATGTGAACCAGGAGTGTGGCGATGATACTGTCAGCACTTCTTCCTGAAACTTTGCCTTCCCATTCCGGCTCCAAGCTATCTTCTGCTTCCAGTTTCCCTGCCAGCCATTTTTTAAATTCTTCTGCACGTGGCCTGCCATTTCCATCAACTCCCCTTTTTTCAAATTCCTCCATCAGGTTCACCACCTCCTTTAAAAATTCGTAATTCATTTGATAAAAGTATAAAATTATTCGTTTAGGACACCGGATAAGGTCAGGTTTTGAAAGAATTGGTATAAAATTATACCAATATCATGCCGTTTTTTTGTACCAGGTTGCATTAAACCAGGGGAAATCGGATGGTTCTTATTTACCAGCAAGGGCGACAAGGTAACTGTCGATGAACACATCCCGCTGTTTGAATCTGTACTGTTGGATGAACCTGGGATGATCAAGTACGATCATATTTTGGAAGAAATGAAATTTCTCATTCAGGCGTTTTAAAAAAACAGCGTTCTTTTTTCCGAGAACATATACTTCATCTGTTTGCAGACCCAGTGAAAAATGGTGGAACATTGATTGGGCCATAAAATCAGTTACCAGATCAGTGAGTTTCCTGTCGTCGTAATAATTTGCGTTTGTCCAGTTGCCGTTAGCTGATTCGCGGATGATGGCGAGAGGGAAAGGAGAGTTTATATAGAAGTCACTATAGAATTTTTTAACGCCTCCGTAAGCCTTTATTACATCGTAGATAAAAACGGAGGAAACCTCGTGGGAGTAAGCACTCTTCATTTTGATTCCGCAATACATCTCCAGTCTTTTCGTATCTGTGAATGGAACGCCCGTAAGCCCGGCACCGTGGCGACTTGGGTTAATGCCGATGATGAATTTCCGGCGCCGGTTATCATTATAAAATTTACCATAGAACTTTTTCATCACTTCCATGGTTTCCGGGTTGTCAAAGAAAGGATTAAGTACTGCGAAGCCCTTGGGAAGCGCCCCTGAATAATGAAGCTTCGTATTGAATTCAATTATTTTTTGTGCGAATGATGCTATGGTGTAGTCGGTAGTCGGTAGTCTGTAGTCATGGGTCGGTTTACAGAGAATGCTCAATTAACTGTGTCAATTTAAAATTATTTAAATTGATATAGA
>JAEZDA010000087.1 GCA_023433345.1 Bacteroidota bacterium
CACCGTAACTTTTGTATTCCGTGAATTCAGTAACCCTCGCGAGCTTACCACGCTTCCGGTTGATGAATCAATAAACAGCCTGAAACAAAACCTGAAAACCCGGCCTGCCAAAAACAAGAAGAGTTGGGGAACTATTTTTGACACCTTGCCCTCAGGGTGGACGATGTTCAGGCAATTTCAAACCAGGAAAAACAAAATCTATTTTGAGCCCGACCTATTTGTGGCACTTCAGTATACAAGAGGCGAATGGGTGAGCTCTGCAGCCGCTGGTCTTCAACTAATAAAAGGAGATTACGAGGGTGAAAGAAATGTTTTTAAACTTCTCTGGGAACCACATTTCGCATTCACACGTGATAATGATGGAAACAGGAAATTTCACCGGAATGACTTCATCACCTTCCGATTCGAACAACATGAGAAGTCGGTAAAAACAGACCTTTTCCCGGTAACACTGTCATTAGGATACCTCGTAAGGCGTAAAGGCGACCTTTACGAAAAAAACACCTTCAAATTTTCTTTCCCCGGGTTGAAATATGAGTCGTTAAGTATTGAGCCTGAATTTTTCTTCAATGATTTCTTTAGGAATTTTTCGCCCTCATTGAAACTTAATTTGAATATCGATTAGGCTGACAGAATAAAAAACGTAGTTGTGGATGCGAAACCAGGCAGCCAAAAAAAATCAGACTGCGAAAGATTCTCCGCATCCGCAGCTTCTTGTAGCATTAGGATTGTTGAAGAAAAAACCTTTTCCATTTAAGCCATCGGTAAACTCCAATGTTGTATTAACCAGATACAGGAAGCTTTTCAGATCAGTGACGATCTTTATGCCCTTATCTTCAAACTGGTGATCGCCCGGTTTAACCTCATTGTCGAAGTCCATTTTATAGCTCAGGCCGCTGCAGCCGCCGCCGACAACCCCAACGCGGAGAAAATAAGAAGGATCATTTTCAACACCTTTCTCCTTCATTAACACAAGGATCTTTTCTTTCGCCTTGTCTGTAACATAAATGCCGTTATCTGTTGCTGTCATTTCAAGTTTTTTCGCTTTTGCAAATTTCCGAAATTTTTTGTGAATAGAAACCTAAGGTGTTAAACATTCATTGCAAACCAACGCCGGTTTTAAACATTTTCTACAAAGGGCTTTCCTCCCGTAGTTTACTTACGCTTTCCTTTATTGCCTCAACTGAAAATTTAGCCTCATCGATAGTGGAAAAACGGCCTGTCGAGATCCGTATTGAGCAATTCGCGTCTTCTTTCTTCAATCCCATTGCCTTTAGCACATGGCTTGGCTCTGCTAAGGCTGAGGAACATGCAGAACCTGCGCTGACTGCTATCTTGTGAAAGAGGTCCTGGATGAGCGCCGCCGATTCAACATGCCTGATCAAAATATTTGATACATGCGGAAGCCTGTTTTTCGTGTGCCCGTTCACGTAAGTTTCCTCCATTTCGAGCAAGGCATTTTCAATAACATTGCGTAAGTGAGACTGTCTTTCTATTTCTTCTTTCATCTCCAGCCTGCACAGTTCGCACGCCATCCCGAAACCCACGATACCCGGCACGTTCAGGGTTCCGCTTCTCATTCCCCTTTCATGCCCGCCGCCATCAATTTGGGCCACGAGCCTCACTCTCGGGTTTTTCCTTCTAACAAATAAGGCGCCGGCGCCCTTGGGTCCATACATTTTGTGTGATGAAAAAGCCATCAGGTCAATCCCTTCTTTGTTTACATCAACCGGAATTTTGCCAACGGCCTGTGTTGCATCAGTGAAAACGATCACGCCGCTTTTGCTCGCTATTTCTGCAATTTGCTTAATAGGCTGGATGACACCCGTTTCGTTGTTTGCCAGCATTATACAAACCATAATTGTCGAAGGCCTTATGGCAGATTCCAATTCGACAAGGTCAATAAAACCTTCTGAATTAACCGGAAGAGAAGTTATCTCTGCACCCAACTCCTGTAATCGGCTGCAGGTGTCGAGTACTGCTTTATGCTCCGTGGCCGCTGTGATAATGTGATTGCCGCGCGACTTATACATTTCAAAAGCGCCTTTCAATGCGAGGTTTGCGGCTTCTGTTGCACCAGAAGTAAAGATGATCTCAACAGCTTCGGCCCCAATTAATCCCGCCACTTGTGCCCGTGCTTCTTCCACAGCCTGGGCAGCATCTCTTCCAAAAACATGACTATTACTTGCCGCATTGCCGAAATGTGTGGTGAGAAATGGCATCATTGAATCAAGAACGCGTGGATCAAGCGGAGTGGTGGCATTGTAGTCGAGGTAAACGGGAGGTTTCACCATTGAAATAATATATTAAAACGAAGTGATCGAAATTACATGTAAAGTGAGCATTTTTGTTTTGCTAAATCTCTAAACAACATAAACAAAATTCATGCATCATATTGAACATATTGGCATAGCTGTTAAAAACCTCTCCGCTTCCACAACCTTATTTGAAACATTGTTAAATACGCAATGCTATAAAACAGAAACCGTAGAAGGCGAGGGAGTGAAAACTGCTTTTTTTAAAGTGGGTGACACCAAGGTTGAATTGCTGGAAAGCATACAGGAAGATGGAGTGGTCGGAAAATTTATTCAAAACAAGGGTGAAGGCATCCATCACATAGCTTTTGCTGTTGACAATTTGCGCGAAGAGATAAGGAGACTAAAAGACTCCGGTTTTCGAATTCTCAATGAGGAACCAAAGGCCGGTGCCGACAACAAGTGGGTTTGTTTCCTGCATCCTAAAGACACAAACAGCGTGCTGGTGGAGTTGTGTGAAGAAAGAAAATAATGTGGAGGTTCAAAATGTATACATATTGATGTTTTAGCCATACAGATTGATCATGATGTTTCGGCAGCCTGCGCATTTACAAACTACCAGGCACACGCCAAATCAATCAGCTAAAAAAGGGTTTCCTTCACTCTCCCTTCCAATTGTTGTCTGCGGGCCATGACCACTGTACACGATCGTTTCAGCTGGCAGAGTAAGCAACTGCTTTTTAATGCTACTGATGAGAAGGTCATGATCGCCCCCGGGAAGATCTGTTCTCCCTATACTATTGGAAAACAGTGCATCACCACTGATCACAAAACCTGATTCGCCGCTGTAAAAACTAAGGCTCCCCGGGCTATGACCGGGTGTAAACAGAATCTCCAGGTGCTTTTCTCCAATGATGATCTTTTCTCCCGGGTTAATGAAATGGAGAGGTCCTGAATAATTATCAAAGGGGAGATTATACATCAGGCCGCTTGCGGGAGCCATCCTGAGAAGCTGCTCCTCCAGGGGATGAAGCATTAATTGCAGGCCATAGGTTTCTGCTACAAACTTATTTCCGAAAACATGATCGAGATGGCAATGAGTATTAACTAACAGCACGGGCTTCAGACTTTCATCTTTAATAAATGCAGCCAATGCATCCCGTTCATGATCATAATAACATCCCGGGTCGATTATTGCGCAATCACCTGATGTATTATAAACTACATATGTGTTTTCCTGAACCGGGTTGAAAGTGAAGGATTTGATCTGCAGCATGCCGGGGTTTAATTTTTTTAAGGATAAGCGTTAAACAACTAATTTTAATACTCAATCTCCATACAGGTATGCTAAAGGTCAGCAGAATAATTCTAATATTTATTGTATTCTCATTATTTGCACCTCACATTCAGGCACAGGTGAGCGGCGTTCTTTTTGGAAAAAACAGGTTGCAATTTAAAAAGTTCCGCTGGCAGTATTACCAGGGCCAGAATTTTAATGTGTATTTCAATGAAGGCGGGCAGGAACTGGCGAAGTTCGTGCTTCAACAGGCAGAAGCTGAATTATCAAACATTGAAGCTGCGGCGGAATATTCGCTGCAGAGACGCGCTAATATTATTGTCTACAACAGTTACACTGACTTTCAACAGACGAATATCGGCCTGGAAACAGACATAGTGAGCACCGGTGGCGTTACTAAACTTGTAAATAATAAAATGGCAGTGTATTTCGATGCCAATCATGCCAACCTGAAAAAACAAATTCGCCAGGGGATCTCAAACATTATTACGCAAAATGTTTTATTCGGAGATGATATAGGTGAAGTTGCCGGTAACCAGACCCTTCTTGACCTGCCGCAGTGGGTGACCGATGGTTATGTTGCCTACCTTGGAGAAAACTGGAGTACCGAACTTGATGATGAAATGAGGAGCGCGATCCTCAGCGGCGATTACAGGAATTTCTCTGACTTTGCCTTTTCAAATCCTTCCCTCGCAGGCCATGCATTCTGGTATTATATCGAAGAAAAATACAAAAAGGAAAATGTGACCTACTTCCTTTATCTCGCCCGCATCTATAAAAATTTAAACAAGGCCAGTGTACAAATTACCAAGAAACGTTTTAAACCGTTACTGGCCGAGTTTATGGAAGCAACAGAGGAAAAGTATTACAAGGATCTAGCAAGAAGAAAAGCTTACCCTAAAGGAAATTACATTGATGGATTCGACATCAGCAAAAGACTTAATTACTATCGCTTCAACGTTAATCCCAATCGGAAGAACAACTCCTATGTTGTCACTCAATTCAGGCGCGGGCAGGTAAGGGTTTTGTTGAATGAAGATTATGAATTCAGAACCTTGCTGAAATATGGAGTTCGTTTGAGGGAGAATGAGATCCATCCCCACTACCCTATGATGGCCTGGGATCCGAAAGGCACGCGCATTACCGTAGTTTATGCTAAGGAAGGAAGGCTTAAACTTTTCGTATATGATCTTGTTACCCGCATCAGGCAATACCAGATCGATCTTACCGATCAGTTTGATGCGGTGCAGGACGTAAAGTATATGCTTGACAGCAGAACACTTCTTTTGTCTGCAGTTAAGAACGGCCATACAGATATTTTTACGTTGAATATCGAAAATGAAAAAGTACAACAGATCACCAATGATGTTTATGACGACCTGGACGCAACCTTTGTAGCTTTCCCAAATAAAACCGGAATTATTTATGCAAGCAACCGTCCATCTCCAGATGCCAAAACTTCTGATACGGTTCTTCCATCCAACAACAGGTTCAACATCTTCCTGATCACAAATTTTGGTGACAAACCTGAGCTTAACCAGATCACCCAGCTTTCAAATCTTAAATACGGAAACGCACGCTTTCCGATGCAATACAACGAAAATCATTTCACTTTCGTGAGCGATGAGAATGGTATCGGCAACCGCTATGCAGGTTTCTTCACAACACGTAAGGAGGGTCTTGATACCCTTGTGCTTATCGGCGAAGATATTCTGCGAAATCCATCCGCTGCAGATGTGGACAGCACCCTTGCAGCCAATAATAAAATTGATATCGATTCCGTAGCAGTGGTAAGTGTTTCCTCTGATTCAGCTTATACATTTCCGTTAACCAATTACCCGAGCAGCCTCGCAGAAACAAGAATTGCAGGAGACAATAACCAGGTGAGTGAAGTGACGAGACAGAGCAACGAAAAAATATTATACAAGCTTAAGATCGATGAGGCCACGCTTAGAAACCGTAATGTAACTGCACGACCGACTGAATATATGAGGAAGCTGATGCGCGAAAGTGAACTTACGCAGGTGAAACCGGCACCAACAATTACCCAGCCTACTGATACAACAAGAAATGAGGATGTGTTTCAAACTGAATTTGACAAGGATTCATCGATTTTACCGACACCGGTTATGATTGAAAAAGCAGAAGAAGCCGGTGTACTGGCTTCGGCTAAGCTTTACCGTTATAAACCCGTAAAATTTTCCGCAGACTTTGGATCGCTTGGCTTCAATAATACCGTTCTCGTGAATCGTTATCAGCCTTATTCAGGCGGTTTCGGACCGGTGAGGTTAAACAACAGCACTCCGCTGAATGGTCTTATAAGGCTGGGCACAATGGAATTGCTTGAAGATATCAGGATAACCGGCGGATTCAGATTAAGCACAAACCTTAAGGATAATGAATGGATGGGAAGCTTCCAATACCTGAAACGCCGAATTGATTGGGGCTTTACTTACTACCGTGCGGCCAGAGGAGAAGTCATCCCGGAATTTGACACAACCGGTGTATATCTTGGAGATTATCCGGGTAAGCTGTTCACCAACATCTACCAGGCAAACGTTTCCTATCCGTTCGATCAAACAAGAAGCATCCGGTTCAGCTCCGGAATACGATCAGAGAAAACTTCCGTTTCCGCAGTTGACGGCCGCAGCCTTAGAAAAGAAAATGTCACCAAACTATACCATGTAAGCCGCGGCGAGTTTGTATATGACAACACCCTCAACCCTGCAATGAACATCTGGGACGGCCTGCGCTACAAAGTTTTCTTCGATTGGAGCAGGCAGGTAAGCAGTCTTGGTGGTGCAACTGGTCCTAATACTTTTAATGCCGGTTTCGATGGTCGCTATTATTATCCTATTTATCGCAACTTCATCTGGGCCGGAAGGGTCGCTGGAGATTTTAGCTGGGGCAATCAAAAAATGATCTACTATCTGGGCGGCGTTGATGGCTGGCTTATGTTTGGCGACAATCAGAAGCGTGACAGAAACGGCAGGCTTATTAAGGAAAGATTCTTTAACTCAGCTAACCGGCCTGACCCTGATGTTGATTATGCATTCGAAAGCCTCGCCGTTAATATGAGGGGATTTATTCAGAACGTTGCAAACGGAAATAATGCTTTAGTAATCAACAGTGAATTCAGGCTTCCAATAATGTCTACTTTGTTCGACCGCCCCATTAATAATTCCTTCTTAAAAAATCTGCAACTCATCCAATTCTTTGATTTTGGAACTGCCTGGAATGGAAAGTATGATGCTATTAAGCGGCCGACCATCGTTTATGGAAACAGCCCTGTTTCAGTGAAAGTAAAGGCAGGCGGTGTGGGACCATTTGCCGGAGGTTACGGTTTCGGGCTAAGAAGCATGCTATTGGGTTACTTTCTGAAATTCGATGCCGGGTGGCCTATGAATGGATTTTTCAGGAGCAGTCCCGTATTGTATATTTCAATGGGTGTAGATTTTTAGCTGGTTAATTTTGGGCGGGCGGGTCGCACTCTTGTATAACAATAAGTATTTTCAGCGGGCAATACTTTCAATTTTTTTGTAGCCTTTTTTAACGAGGTTAATTTAACGGGGAAGCTGCTTACGTTCAGGCAACTTCCCCGTTTTACATTTTTTAAAATCATAAAGCGCCCTTCGGTTCCCCATACCAGTTAATTCTTCTGCTGGCATACATCACAATGGCCAGGATGGCGAACAATCCAATACTTCCCGCAAGCAAGGCCGTATCTTCTAAACGAAGCAGAATGAAAATAAACCCGTAAAGCATGGTGAGCATTGTGGCAAAAATGGCCGCTGACCGCCAGCTTTTAAAATGACCTTTTGCATACCAGGTAACTAAAATGATGGTTGCCGATGCGGCTAACAGGTAAGCATAATCGAAGTTGATAAATTCACTAATTGATAACAGCAGGGAGTAAAAGATTACCAGCGCCATCCCAACCAAAACATATTGAACCGGGTGAAATGGTTTTGAGCTGGTAAGTTCCATAATGAAGAATAAGCCAAAGGTTAACCCAATCACCAATATCGCGTATTTCACACTGCGTTCAGTTTTGTCATACTGATCTGCAGGTTGCACCATACTTACACCGAAGCCTTCCTTTGTAAAGTCAAAACTACCTGAGCTCATAACGGTGGAGAAACCAAGGTTGGCCTGATTGAAATTCCATCGGGCGGAAAATCCGCTTTCCAAAACCGTGCGGCTCGCAGGCAAATGGTTCCCGTCGAAAGAAGGAGCCGCCCAGGTAGATCCCAGCTTGAAAGAACTATTGGCAGCGAGTGGAAAAAAGTGAAGCTTTCCGCTTCCTTTCATTTTTAAGTTCATTGAAAACGGGATGCCTGCACTTAATTGATCCGCGGTGATCTGTACCGGGGAATAAAGATTGTTGCGATGAAAATCAACTACGGTTTTTCCGGGGCGCAATTTCAACTTCTCATTGCTCATTATCATTACCACTTCCTGCTCAATCCCCTTGAAATCATTAAGCCCGAAGCATATTTTGGCGCTTGAAAAATCAACCCGGCTTACATCAATATCTTCCGGCCATTCGGGTTGAAAGGTTCCTTTAAAGTTCAGATCGGCGCGGTAAAGCAGTATCTCATAAATAGATCGCGACCTTTTCTCCGGAAACACTTCCCCTGAGGCATCAAGAGATTGCGGTAACAATATTAGAGGCCGGGTCACCATAACCGCTTTCCCGTCGGCATTCACTGAAGGTTCCGAATAATTCACCACCAAGAAGGGCGGCGCGATCGTTTGCTCCGAGGCCCACTTCGCACTTACTTCCTTCTCCACTTCTTTTCGGCGTGCCTCGCGCTCGGTAATAAGCTCGGCTACAAAAATCGTAGGGATAAGCATGAGTAGAATGAGGCCTCCCGCTATTAATCCTTTGAAGAAGATCCGGTTTGAAGCAGGCTGCGCATTCAACGGACCGGAAGAATGATGTTCCATTTTAATTGAGTTTTTAGATTTTGAAAATATTTCTGGTTGTAGATCGGCTGGTGATAGAATTGTTCTCCCTCCCGCAAGCGCCCTGTTCACCACCCGTTTCCACAATTCTTTTGAAAAAAGGGAACACGGAAATAGTATTGCCGCCACAAGCGCACCTTGTACCGCATCATTAATTTCCCGCCAGCGGACTGAAAAAGGAAGCCCTGTTATTCCGGCGAAAAATCCATACGAAACGCAGATAAACATGAGGAGTATCGACAGATACTCTGACCCACCCTTTTCATCAAGCTTATTCATCCGAAGCAGAAAGAAGATGAATAAAACAGGAAATACGGGGAGAGAAACAACGATGGTTGCAAGAGTGGGAAGAAATGCGGTGTCTTCTATTTCGGAAAAAACAAGTACTTCAAGCAGCAAAGAAAAGAGTCCTGCTGTAGTAAGCCAGATCAACATCGCGGAAATAAATGCTCGTAATATTTTCATTTAAAAAGTACTTTGTACTTCAAAGTAATAAGACAAAAAAAATCTACTTTATGTTCCTTATCATCTTCTCCAACGCATCAATATGCGCTTTAAATGCCTTTTCGCCTGTTCGGGTAACCTGGTAGATCGTATTTGTTTTTCTGCCGACAAATCCCTTTTCCACCTTAATAAATTTATTTTCTTCCAGAGGTTTAAGATGACTTGCCAAATTTCCATCTGTCACATCCAGCAATTCCTTCAATTCATTGAAGTTCATAGAATCGTTTACCATCAGGGCGCTCATTATTCCAAGCCTGATCCGGCTCTCAAATATTTTATTTAGTTGTTCGATCATTCCCTGCTTATTGCTTATCATTTATTCCTGCTCTTTCATATTTCTGCCACATATATATTCCGTAGGCGATGTGCAGCACACCGAAACCGAATGCCCAGAAGAAAAGCCCGTATCCTATAAAAAATAAACTGATGATGCCCAGAAATATTTCTGAATATCCCAGGTACCTGATCTCCTCAAGCGTATACTTACTGGCGTTAACCAAACCCAAACCGTAAAATATCAGGCAGCCCGGCACTACGAATTCAACGGCTGCGTAATGCACCAGCATAACCAAAAAAATTGCGCCGGTTACCATAGGGATGCTTACATTAATTACAAGCCTCTTTGCTGTTTTTCCCCAGATCGGAAACCCTTCTCTTTTGCTTCTTAACCAGGTAAAGAAAAAAGCGGAAAAAAATGCGGCGACAAATGTTCCAATGCCTATCCAGAACAACCATAAATTAAAAACGTTGTAATAAGATTCTGCAATGGCAAGGGAAAGTCCTGCGGGCACATCGATAAACTGTTCCCTTGTGCCATAAGCAAACGGCCAGGCTATTGCTGCACCGATCAATGCGCATATACCGGCGCTCACACCGCTTAAACCGCTCAAACTGATAAAGCGGCTGCTTTTCTCCATCATGCGTCTTATGTCGCTTATCGCTTCAAGGGATTCATCGCGTTCCATATAAAGTACTTTGGACTGCAAAGTAACTTAGAAATCTATAAACCTGAAATAAAACATGCAGTTATTTTAAATGATTCTACAACCGGCGATATCAATGGAGGAATGGCCGTTATCCTAATACCTGCAGAATTTTATCGCAGGCCGCTTTAATATCCTGGTCAGAAATATTCAATGGTGGTACAATTCTCAGGGCCTCGGGTGCAAAAAGAAACCAATCTGTAAAAATTCCTTCCTGAAGCAGCGCGTCAATTACGGCTTTGTTAGTTTCAAAACTGTCGAACCACACCGCCATCATCAATCCGCGACTGGTAACCTTCTTTATCTTTTCATGCACCAGTAACTTTAAAAACAGCTCCTCCTTTGCAAAAACTCCTTCAACCATCTTCTCATTCTGTAATGCCCGGAAAGCAGCGAGACCCGCGGCGCAGCTTACCGGATGACCGCCAAATGTATTTATGTGGCCGAGCACCGGGGAATGCGCGAGGCTGCTCATTATTTCAGGCGAAGAAATGAATGCGCCCAGAGGCATTCCTCCGCCCAGAGCTTTCCCCAACAACAGAATATCCGGTACAACACCGAACTGTTCAAAAGCCCAGAGGGTTCCGTTTCTTCCAAAACCGCATTGAATTTCATCCAGCACCAGTAATGCTCCTTGCTGGGAACATCTTTCACGTAAAGCGTTTATCCATTGCCGTGAGGGTGGATTTACACCGGCTTCAGCCTGTATCGTCTCCGCGATCACACAGGCCGTGTTTGTGTTGATATGATACAGATCGTCTTCATTATTATACTCCAGTTGCCTGATACCGGGGAGCAAGGGACGGAACGCTTGCTTCCAGTATTCATCGCCCATAATGCTTAATGAACCCTGGGTGCTTCCATGATAAGACTTTTTGAAAGAAAGGATCTCGGTGCGCCCCGTAAATCGTTTCGACAATTTCATCGCGCCTTCTGTGGCCTCACTCCCACTTGCCGTATAAAAAACCGAGGCAAGGCTCGCAGGAAGATGCTCACATAATGCCTGAGCATATTCAACCTGCGGGTTTTCTATAAGCTCGCCATACACCATGATATGGAGGTATTGATCCGCCTGCTTTCTAATAGCGTCTACCACAGCAGGGTGGCGGTGCCCGATATGGCATACACTTATGCCCGCTATCAGATCAATGTATTCCTTTCCTTCTGCATCCCACAACCTGCTGCCCTCAGCTTTTACCATATTAATAGCTAAAGGTGCCTCGGAGGTTTGTGCTACATGACGGAGGAAGAGTTGCCTTTGAGTCATACTGAAAATTTACCTTCACATAAAAATACTACTATGTCATTTATACTGCCTGTAAAAGGAATAATGCCTTCGTTCGGCGAGAACTGTTTTATAGCGCCCAATGCAACCATTGCAGGCGATGTGATAATGGGCGCAGAGTGCAGCGTTTGGTTCAATGCTGTTATCAGGGGCGATGTAAACAGTATTCGATGTGGAAACCGCGTAAACATTCAGGATGGGGC
The DNA here is from genome assembly GCA_023433345.1 of Bacteroidota bacterium. Classification (GTDB taxonomy): domain Bacteria; phylum Bacteroidota; class Bacteroidia; order Chitinophagales; family Chitinophagaceae; genus Ferruginibacter. Next base: position 11,496 of record JAEZDA010000087.1, read on the forward strand.
CGTAGTTCACTGCACTTTTGAGAAAACAAAGACCATACTGGGAAATAATGTTAGTGTTGGGCACAATGCAATTGTACATGGATGCGTTATAGAAGATAATGTGTTGATTGGCATGGGTGCAATAGTGATGGATAATTGTTATATCGGAAGTAACAGCATCATAGCGGCAGGCGCGGTGGTGCTTGAAAACACAAGGGTTGAGCCAGGCTCCGTTTTTGCCGGTGTACCAGCGAGAAAAGTGAAAGAAACAGAAGAAGCGCACATAACAGGGGAAATTTCCAGGATCGCTAATAACTATGTAACCTACAGCTCCTGGTTTAAAGAATTGTGAAAAGGGAATTTTCGAAGTTCCAACGCGTTAAAAAACGTATTTTTAAAGAATGAAAAAAATTGTACTTGCCTTATTCGTCATTTCACTTTTTGGAAGTTGCTCATCTGGAATGTTTGCTAAAAAAGAAAAACTCGGATGCAAAACCAACGGAAGAAACGTGGGCGCGGAAAAGCTTTTATCCGGCGACCCTAAAGCCATGAAAGCAAGCAGGAAGGCCAAATTTAAAGGAACCAAAAGCTTTTAACACTTACACTATAGATCTGCCAATTATCCATTAAAACCACTTACCTATGTGCTATCACTTGCAAACCACCAATGGTGGTACTGAAGCCGTTATTGATGACAATTGCGGGATTACAAAGTTTTACGCTATCGCCAACACACTTGCCGAGCATTTGCAGGTGCAGTTTTTAAACCAGGTTGATGATGCGGAAACTCTGGACTGGGATTTTAAATATAAGGACCAGTTCCTCACGCTGCACTACAATATCTTTAATGGAGTAAGCATCTTCCCACAGATGCCGACAAACAAAAAATCTAACAACAATGCCGTGGTTGAAGTAGCGCATTTCCTGGAGCGCCACGCATTCTGATTGTATAATTATAATTTTCGAAAACGCACTGCTTTTAGCGGTGCTTTTCAGCATGTACATTTGCGTATGGCCGAACTAATGATAAAAAACATGGTTTGTCAGCGTTGTGTTGCATCCGTGAAACAATTGTTTGAAAAGATGGATATTCCGGTGTCGAGAATTGACCTCGGAGAAGTTGAAACCGTATCAGAACTACAGGATAACGAAGTAACAACCCTTGAAAAAAATTTAAAGGACCTCGGTTTTGAGTTGATCACTTCGCGAACCCATAAAATAATCGACGACATTAAGAAACTTACGAGAGACTACCTCGCCCTTGGTTTAGAAAGCCAGCAAATAAATCTTTCCGCATTTATTACAAAGAAATTGCACTACGACTATAGCTATTTAAGCGATCTCTTCTCTTCTGTGGAAGGAAAAACCATCGAGCAATATTTCATACTCCAGCGTATTGAAAAAGTAAAAGAGTTGATAGTGTACGATCAACTTTCTCTAACGGAAATATCTTATCAAACAGGCTTCAGCAGCGTACACCACCTTTCCTCTCAATTCAAAAAAGTAACAGGGCTCACTCCGTCTCACTTCAGAAAGATCAGGAACGTGAAGAGAAACAACATAGACGATGTATAGCAACATCCAAAAATTATATACATCTTCCCCTCTTTTGCATAACACTCAAGCCTGTTGCGGGTTGTAGTTTTGTGTTATCAAATTAATCATCAAACAAAAAAACAGAGATTATGAAAACGATCACAAACAAATGCAACTGCAACCCATGTACATGCCAGCCTGTCTGCCTGTGCGGAGAGTAAACAGTTCAGTAAAATAAAAGGAGGGGCCGTGGCCTCTCCTTTTGTATTGAAGTAACAATTGATTAGAGATGAACATCAGCTAATACAACTTATCTTCCATTGTATCCAATATTTTAAGATAGCTGACATAACGCTCCTCGTGAACTTCCTTCCCTACAGCCTTTTTTACAGCGCACCCGGCCTCATTTGTGTGCATGCAGTTATTAAATCGGCAGTCAGTGAGCAACTTCCGCATTTCGGGAAAATAGTGTGAGAGTTCCTGCTTTGGAATATCCACCAGGCCCATTTCCCTGATGCCTGGAGTATCGATGATTCTGCCTCCAGGCTCTATGTCGTACATTTCTGCGAAAGTTGTTGTGTGCAAACCTTTTCCGCTCCAGCCGCTTACGTCCTGGGTCTTTATTTCAAGCCCGGGGAAAAGGCAGTTTATAAAAGTTGATTTACCCACACCGGAATGTCCGCTTAACAATGTGGTTTTGTTCTCCAGCAAACTTTTCATGTTCTCTATACCTTCTCCCGTTTCCACACTGGTATGAATAACCGTATAGCCTATCTCCCTGTACAATTCTGTTGCCCAGGCCAGCTTTTCATTTTCTTTCTTTTTATACAGATCGATCTTATTGAAAACGATTATGGCTGGAATGTGATAAGCCTCAGAGATCACCAGGAACCGGTCTATGAAGCCAAGTGATGTTTTTGGTTCTGCAAGCGTTGCAAACAACAAGGACTGGTCGAGATTCGCAGCTACAATGTGATGCATGTTGCGGTTATGGGGCGATACACGATTAATGTAATTTCTTCGTGTATGGATGGCCGTTATCACAACACTTTCTTCACCTTCGCCCGTTTCAAGCTCCACTAAATCTCCTACTGCAATCGGGTTGGTGGATGTAATTCCGTCAATTTTAAACTTTCCTTTCAAGCGCGCTTTGTACTGCTGGCCCCCGCTCGTTTTCACCTGGTACCAATTTCCCGTTGATTTGTAAACCAATGCCTCCATGTAGCGAAAGTAATTGATAAGTTTAGTTTATAACCTATGGAAACTTGCGGTAAAGCGTGTACCGAAGCAACAGTTCCAATAGTAGAAAAGCAAATGCTGCCCATGCAAAGGGGAAAAACTTTTCATTGTATCGAATTGTTTTTATTATCTCCACCTTCGTTTTCTCGAGCTGGTCGATAGTAGCGTATATATCGTTAAGGCCCTGGTTATCCTTTGCCCGAAAATAACGACCGCCCGTTTCAACTGCAATTGACGTCATGAGCTTTTCATCAATATTCACTTTTTCGTTCTGTATTACAACTCCCATTGGCGTATTGACGGGCTGCGGTGCGTATCCGTCTGAACCTACACCAATTGTATACACTTTTATTCCAAAGGTTTTAGCGATCTCCTTGGCTGTATTCGGATCAATTAAGCCCCCGTTATTGATTCCATCTGTGAGAAGAAGAATTACTTTCGAAGGCGATTTGCTTTCCCGGAGCCTGTCGACACTTGTGCTAAGCCCCGATCCTATTGCAGTTCCATCTTCCAGCAAACCATTCCTTATTCCTTTTATGGCAGACAATAAAATAGCATGGTCAGTTGTGATCGGGCAAAGAGTAAAACTTTCGCCGGAAAATATCACAAGACCAATTCTGTCGGTGGGCCTTCTCTGAACAAAATCCATGGCCACAGTTTTGGCCGCTTCAAGCCGGTTGGGATGGAAATCGCGAGCAGTCATACTTCCGCTCACATCCAGGCATAGAACAATGTCGATGCCTTCTCCTTCTGCATGTTGATTATCGTTGCGCGTTTGTGGCTTCGCCAGTGCGATGATGATACAACAGAGGGCGAGCATCCGAAGAAAAAAAGGGAGATGCCGGGTGGAAGCTTTGAACGAACCCAGGCCCCGGATATTTATCGTTGAAATTCGAATCGGGGCTCCTCCCTTGCCCGCACCACGGAAATAAAGGTAGGCCAACACCGGCAACAGCAGGAATAAGCCGAAGAATAGTGGCTCTTTGAAAATGATATTTTGAAAATAATCGAACAACAATTCGCTTATATTTTAAAAGACTTTTGGTCAATTGATCTTACAACTTCCATCCATTGATTTATAGCCTGATGGTTAGCCGAGTCTCCCGGAGAAAATTTGGCATACTTAACGGCATCGCTTAAACGAAGTGGTTCTGCAACCCTTCCAGCGAGATCAGGATCAGGATATTTCGAACCCAGCTCAATCAGTAATTCTCCCGAGGTTTTACTTAACACATCCTCCTGCCACTTCCGGCTGAGATACTTTCTGAAAATCATTGATGCACGTGAATGAAGTTCTTTAAAAGTTATTGAATCTTTCTGCAACTTTTCGAGCTCTGTTAATGCCTCTTCCAGCGGGGAGAGAGCTGCATCAAAAACAGGGCGTGGCCGGTTACGCCGTCTTTTAATATAACGGTAAACAAGCCAGGCCATTAGCAATGCGAGCAACACTGCGCCAATAACATAATACCAAAAAAAATCATCCACGGAAACCTTTCTTACCGGGCGGATATCATAAATGCCCGTTGTATCTTCCGGAGAGTAGCCCACCTGAACCAACACTGTTGAAGATGCAAGGTTCATCCTCTTGTTTCCATCGGTGATCAAAACGGGAATGGAAGGGAACACCCAGCTTCCCGAATCAAAACTTGTGAATGTGATCACCTGCTCCAGAGCCGGCGGTGTGCCCGGAAGCGTTCTAATATCTCCTTTGTTTACAATATCAAAATGCGGCACCGAATCAGGAATGGCAAAGTGCACTTTATAGCCGGGTGAAGGAACCTGAACTTTTAAACCGTATTGTATTTGTTCACCGATAACAATATTGTTCCGGTTCACTGAAACTTCCACCTTTTGTGCATACCCGGTTTGCACAAAACGCACCGTTAGTGCCACAAAAAAAATAAATGCAATTTGTTTACTCATCATCTCCGGTTCAGGAAAAACTGTTGTAAGATCTTTACATAATCATTATCGGTACGCACATGCAACAGGTCGGCCCCCGCCTTCCTAAACCACACCTTACTTTGTTCGGAATGACTCAGAAAATGCTGCTGGTAATTGTAGCGAACGGTTGCACTTGACGTGTCCACCCATTTGTAAAGACCCGTTTCGGCATCAATCATTTCAATGGATCCTACATCAGGTAGATCCATATCCATTTTGTCGTATACTTTTACGCCAACCACATCATGTTTTTTGCCAATTACTTTCAGGTCATTGTCGAAACCTGTTCCGAGGAAATCGCTTAAAATAAAAGCAATGCTTTTCTGTTTGATATTTCGGTTGAAATATTTGATCGCCTCATCGATATTGGTACCAGAACCTTTCGGCTGCATGGTTAGCAGTTCCCGTACTATATATAAAGCGTGCTGTCTCCCTTTTTTGGGCGGAATGTACAGTTCCACTCCGCTGCTGAAAAAGATCGCTCCAACTTTATCATTATTATTTATGGCGCTGAAGGCCAGAACGGCAGCCATCTCGTTGAGAAGATCGCGTTTACGCGTTCCCGTGGTACCAAACAAATTGCTGGCACTCGTATCCACAAGCAACATTACGGTTAGCTCTCTTTCCTCTTCAAATACCTTCGTAAAGGTGTGGTGGAACCGCGCACTAACGTTCCAGTCAATAAAACGAATATCATCTCCCGGAGCATAATCTCTTACCTCCCTGAAACGCATTCCTTTTCCCTTAAAGGCAGAATGATATTCCCCTGTAAACAGGTGCGCCGTGATTTTCTTGCTTTTTATTTCAAGCTCACGAACCTTACGTAATATATCCTCGGTTGTTGCCAGCATTTAAGGCACGTTTACCGTTTTTAAAATTTCGTTCAATATCATTTCAACGTTCACGTTTTCGGCTTCAGCCTCGTATGTAAGGCCAATGCGATGACGCATAACATCATGACATATTGCACGAACATCTTCAGGTACTACATAGCCACGCTGGTTAAGGAAAGCATGAGCCTTTGCAGCCAGTGCCAGGTTTATACTTGCGCGGGGCGAACCTCCGAAACCTATCAGGGCTTTGAGCTTGGGAAGACTATATTTATCGGGAAACCGGGTTGCAAAAACGATATTCAGAATGTAATCCTCAACTTTTTCATCGAGATAGACCTGCCTTACAAGATCTTTTGCGGTAAGTATTTCTGATGTGGAAGCTACCGGATTGAGAGCGGGAGTTATACTACCGATGGTGTTTTGCCTTATTATCAGTTGCTCTTCAGCTTTAGAGGGATAACCGACCACTACTTTAAGCATGAACCTGTCAACCTGTGCTTCCGGGAGCGGATAAGTTCCTTCCTGTTCGATAGGGTTTTGCGTAGCCAGCACAAGAAATGGTTCAGGAAGTGTATAGGTGGTGTCACCGATGGTCACCTGTCTTTCCTGCATCGCTTCAAGCAAGGCGCTCTGAACTTTGGCCGGTGCGCGGTTAATTTCATCTGCAAGAATAAAATTTGAAAAAATCGGCCCCTTCCTCACATAAAATTCATTCTTTCCCTGGTTGTAGATCATGGTTCCGATAACGTCAGCTGGCAAAAGGTCAGGAGTAAACTGAATCCGGCTGAACTCAGCATGAACTGCGAGTGCGAGAGACTTTATCGAAAGCGTTTTTGCGAGCCCCGGCACACCTTCCAAAAGCACATGCCCGTTGCTCAACAAGCCGATCAACAACCTATCGATCATGTTTTGCTGACCCACAATCACCTTAGTTAATTCATTGCTGATACGACCCACTAAGCCCGATGTCTGTTGGATCTTTTCATTCAATAACCTGATGTCATCTGCTGTTTGTAACATACCTGTTTATTTATCTGGTTACGATCGATATATTTCGTTTGCAATTTATGATTTCGCAACTATCGCTATATGCCGGGTTTCTGTAAGTGCTGTTAAAATACTGTTTGCGGCTACACTTTATCTATTTTCATACCATAATTTGTGTTGATATTAATTAAGATAACGCGCAACGATTGGTACACGCCTGCCCACACCAAAGGCCTTCGGCGATATCCTTATAATGGGACAAAACTGGTTCCTCTTATATTCATTTTTATTCACCAAACTTAGAATGCGATCGACCAGGTTTTCATCAAAGCCTGCCGACTTTATTTCTGACGGCCCGAGCGACCTTTCAATATAACGGTATAATACCTGATCCAGAACAGCATAATCTGGAAGGCTGTCTGAATCTTTCTGGCCCGGCCTTAACTCTGCACTTGGTGCTTTTTCGATTATATGCAAAGGAATTATTTCCGACTGCCTGTTTATATAGCGCGCCAGTTCATATACCTGCAATTTGTAGCAATCGCCCAGCACAGCGAGTCCGCCGGCCATATCGCCATAGAGCGTTCCATAACCGGTTGCCAATTCACTTTTATTTGAAGTATTTAACAGAATATAATTGAATTTATTGGCGATCGCCATCAACAAATTTCCTCTTGTGCGGCTTTGAATATTTTCTTCTGCTACACTAAAGGGAAGGTCTTTAAAGATCGGCGAAAGCTCAGAGAGGAAGGTGTTATAAATGCCCTTTATCGGAATGACATGATAGGGGTTGCCTAAGGTTTTACTAAGCATGCCCGCATCGGTTACCGAATGCGATGTGGAATATTCGGAAGGCATGAGCACTGCGAAAACATTATCTTTTCCTAATGCTTCAACAGCGAGGGCGAGGGTAACGGCAGAATCGATTCCACCGCTGCTGCCAAGAATCGCCTTTTTAAAACCCATCTTTTCAAAATAGTCGCGAATGCCCATCACCAGGGCGGCATGCACAGTTTCAATATGCAATGAAGCATCGAAGGCCTCGGGGTTTAATTCCTCGTTGCGTATACTGTTTGCGGCTTCTATCACCGGTGCATTCACGGTACCGTCCTCCATCAACTCAAAACCGGCAAGGTCTTCTTCAAAACTCTTCATGCGGCCACACAGGTTCGCATTTTTGTCAAACACAAGTGAAGTTCCGTCGAACACGATTTCCGTTTGACTGCCAACACCATTGCAGTAAAACATTGGCAGGCCGTACTTTAAAACATTTGCTTTCACTGCAGCTTTCCGGTCTTCGTCGTGTGTATAATCATATGGCGAGGCAGATAAGTTGATCATCAGATCTGGCTGCTGATTCATTAGCATATCCATCGGGCAATAACGATACAAAGGATTATTGCCAAGATTCCAAATGTCTTCACAAACGGTCACCGCGATCTTCTTTCCCATGAATGAGATCACCTCCCACGAAGGTGCCGGTTCGAAATACCTGTCCTCATCAAACACATCATAAGTGGGAAGACAGGTTTTATGAATCACATTTTTTATTTCTCCGTTTTCGATGAAATAAGCAGAATTGAAAAGATCCTTGCCCTGCACGACACTATTCCGGGAAGGAGCGCCAAGAAGGACAGCTATTCCTTTGGAATGGGCTGCGATCTTATTTACAGCATCAATACATTTATCAATAAAGTCGTTAAAGTAAAGAAAATCGCGCGGCGGATATCCGCACACACTCAATTCGCTGAAAACGACCAGGTGGCCACCGGCATCTCTGACGGCATTAATGGCCGAAATTATCTTTGATGTATTAAGCTCGAAGTTTCCGATATGATAGTTCTGCTGTGCTAAGAATATTTTCATGCTGGCGTGATTGAAATATCTTTACCATATTCCGGTTGAGTAGTAAAGTTAATTTATTCGCTTATGCGCTTTTTCTTTTTATTGACAGCAATCCCATTGCTCTTTTCATGCAACAGTCCCTCTGCACCCGATGTATCTCATATAAAGATAGAACTCGAAACACGGCGCTTTGAAAAGGACTTCTTTGCAATCGATTCTTCACGAATCGAAGAAGGTATTGCAAAATTGATGCGGGATTATCCGCGTTTTGCACCAAATTTCTTTTCAACTATCCTAAATGTTGATCCGAACTGGAGAGGCGATACTGCTGCAACTTACATACGAACCTTTCTTACCGCCTACCGTCCTGTATTTGATACAGCTTCTAAAGTTTTTGCCAATTTCAAAGCGCAGGAAAAAGAAGTCGTGTATACGTTGCAGTTAGTTAAGCATTACTTTCCCGCGTATCCCGTTCCTCAGAAACTGATCACCTACATTGGCCCGGTAGATGGTTACGGGGACATACTTGATGAGAATACAGCGATCGTTGGTTTGCAGCATCACCTGGGAAGCAGCTATTCGCTTTACCATTCTCCGTATACGCTGGAAACCTATCCTTCTTATATTTCAAAACGCTTCACCCCGGCTACCATACCTGTTAACCTCGCAAAAAATATTCTAACAGACATGTTTCCCGATCCTTCAGATGAGAAATCGCTTGTTGTGCAAATGGTGGAGAGTGGAAAAAAGTTATACGTGATGCAAAAGCTGCTTCCTAACGTTAACGAGTACCTGATAATTGGCTATACAGAAAAGCAATTGAAAGAAAGTTATGAGAGGGAGAGGATAATCTGGGATCTTTTTATACATGGGGGTTTGCTTCAGTCTACTGACTATAATGTAAATAAAAATTATATTGGTGAAGGGCCGCGCACTATGGAATTGGGAGAAGCTTCTCCCGGAAATATAGGTTCATTTGCCGGATGGCAGATAGTTAAAGAATACATGCGAAAGAACCCGGAAACAACGCCTCAGCAATTAATGATCAAAAATGCAGAGGAAATTTTCAGGGATGCAAAGTACAAACCCTGAGCAGGTTAGTTTTGCTTGAACGGAACCATCATTTGAAAGGAGGGAATGATAACTTCGAAAGTTTTGCCACCGGGAACCTGTTCAAAAAGATAAGTTCCATGCATTCTGCCGATCTCAGAGCGGAGATTGCAGCCACTTACATACTGATAGCTTTGCGATGGTGATATAACAGGTTGAACTCCTACAACGCCCTCACCTTCCACCTCCCTGGAGCTGCCATTGCTGTCATAGATAAACCAATGACGGGTGAGTAATTTCACGGCAAATTCATTGTTATTCTCCAGGGTGATCCTGTAGGCAAACATGAATTCATTGTTTTGCGGATTACTGTACTCAGGCTGATAATAGGTTTCAACGGTAACCCTCACGCCCCTGGAAATTTGAGAGACCATAGGAGGAATTTGATTCTAAATTAGCCATTTTTAAATAAGAGAGAAAAAACGCGAAAAAGGCCTATTTTCTTTTGCAGCGTGAATAGCCGTTTTTAATCAGCCACTGAAAAATTTTTTCCCGATTATCACCCTGTATGATAATTAATCCATCTTTTACGGAGCCCCCTGTGC
>JAEZDA010000098.1 GCA_023433345.1 Bacteroidota bacterium
GGGATATTAATAAACTTTTTGAAGCGATGCGCACCAACGACTCCGCTTTGCTCGTGAACTGTTTTTCAGAGAACGCTTTTCTTCAAACTGTTCATGAAGGCAGAGACGGGAAGGTGTCGGTGAAAACAGAGAGCATCAATGAATTTGGAAGCTCGGTGAAAAACGCTGCGAAAGGATCCCTGGACGAAAGAGTGGATTTCGAACTGATAAAAATTGACGGTCCGCTCGCCAGCGTTTGGACACCTTACAAATTTTTCTACCAGGGAAAATTTCTTCACTGTGGTGTAAACTCTTTCCAGATGGTGAAAGTAAACAACACCTGGAAGATCCAATATCTCACCGACACCAGAAGAAAAGAAAACTGCCAATAAAAAAACCCCCCGGATGGGAGGCTTGAAGAGATTCAGAAAAACATCTTAACTGATGCTGATCTCTCTTGTGGAAGGTTTTGCTTCTTCCTTTTTAGGAAGAGTTACTTTAAGAATTCCATTCTCGTATGCCGCGGTAATATTGTCGACATTTATCTTATCATCCAGGGTGAAACTGCGTTGAAAAGCTTTATAAGAATATTCCTTCCTTATTGTTTTGCCGCTTTCTTCAGATTTTTCCTCTTTCTTCGAAGTACTGATGGTGAGATTGTTGCCATCAACATTGATTTTGAAATCAGCTTTATCAAATCCCGGTGCTGCAAGCTCAGCCAGGTAAACGTCAGATTTCTCTGTAATGTTTACCGGAGGAAACTGGAACATATCCTCACGAACAGTTTTCGACAAGGTGGAGGGAAACTCCTGAAAAAAGTCTTTGAACAAGCCGTCAAATGATTTTGAAATTGGGTTGTTTACTTTTACCAGTGTCATAGTTTTAAGATTTTAATTGTTTACACCCGGCATTGTTCAAGAAGTATTCCACCGGGTATTTTCAGACACTTTGACCTGCAATTCGCTCCCACACCGACTTTCTGTCTTTTCAAACAACTTCTGCCTGACGATTTTTCTTCATAGGAAAACATCTCTTATAACATCGTAAATTTGCACCAGCTAAAAAACACCGGAATATTCCGGATTTTAAAAAATCGAAAACATTAAGAGATGTATCCTGAACAAATAGTGCTTCCCATGAAGGAAGAATTAACGGAAAATGGTTTTAAAGAATTGCTTACTTCTGAAGATGTGGAAGCTGCAATGAAGGAAAAAGGTACAACGCTTGTGATGATCAATTCCGTGTGCGGATGTAGCGCCGGAACGGCCCGCCCGGGAGTATTGATGGCCGTACAGAATAGTGCGGTAAAACCTGATCATATCACTACAAGCTTCGCCGGCTTCGACATGGAAGCGGTTCAAAAAGTGAGAGAGTATATGATGCCATATCCGCCCTCCTCGCCCTCAATTGCTTTGTTTAAAGACGGGCAGTTGGTACATATGATCGAACGCAACATGATTGAAGGTAGAAGCGCCCAGATGATCGCTGAAAATTTAATTGGAGCATTCAACACCTATTGCAACTAAAAATAAATGAACGCTATCAGAATCCTCCCGGGTCGTGGGAGGATTTTTTTTTATTCTTATTGAATATATTGCAGCCATCAAAATTATTAAACAGGCATGTATCCTAATTTATATTATGTGTTCAAAGACTGGTTCGGTGTTGAGATACATGCGCTTTCCTTTCTTAACACCTTTGGCTTAATGGTAGCACTCAGCTTTGTTGCTGCAGCTATTGTTTTAAGTCGCGAGTTGAAAAGGAAGGAAAAACTTGGCCTTCTTCACCCGCGTGAAGAATTGATAATGGTGGGAAAGCCTGCCTCCGTTTCTGAACTCTTAGTAAATGGCATAATCGGTTTTCTCTTCGGCTATAAACTCCTTGGCATCTTCCTGGCTAAGCCCGAAAATGTAAATGCACAGGAATATATTTTTTCTTCTGATGGAAGCATTGTTGGTGGCCTCATTGGTGCGGCCGTGCTTGGGGGGCTGAAATGGTGGGAAAAAAATAAGGAGAAGCTTGCAACTCCGGAAAAAAGAAGTGTGCGGATATGGCCTCACGACAGGGTGGGAGACATCATTATTCTTGGGCTCGTGTTCGGAATATTAGGTGCGAAACTGTTCGACAATCTTGAACACTGGGATCAGTTTATGGCCGACCCGATCGGAAGTATCTTTTCTGCCAGTGGCTTAACTTTTTACGGAGGACTGATCCTTGCCACCATAGCAATATGTTGGTACGCCTTAAAAAAAGGAATTAAGATTCCCCACCTCATGGATTCAGCTGCGCCGGCGCTAATGATAGCTTATGCCATCGGCAGAATTGGCTGCCAGATCTCTGGCGACGGCGACTGGGGCGTTTTCAACAGCGCTTATGTAAGCGACGAACAGGGAAATGTACGCTTAGCAGCAAAGGGCGAGTACCAGACCAGGCTAAATATGTATTCAACTTATTTCCTTGAAGGTAAAATTTCGGATAGCACAGACCGTGAGTTATATGTTACGGACAGGATATATCCGTCTCTTTCCGAAGTTCCACAGCGCAATGTGAAGGGAGTGTCATTCCTTCCATCATGGCTTTTTGCATATTCTTATCCCGGCAATGTAAACAAAGACGGCATCGATATGCCTGGAAATGCTGATGAACACAATCGCGTTCTTCCTCAGCCGGTGTTCCCAACACCTTTGTATGAGTTTCTTATTTGTACAGCTCTCTTCCTTTTTATGTGGGCAATTCGTTCGCGCATTAAAATACCTCTTCTGATGTTTGGTATCTACCTAATGCTAAACGGAGCAGAAAGATTTTTCATCGAAAGAATACGGGTAAACAAAGTTTATCATTTCCTTGGCTTTGAATCTACACAGGCAGAGGTGATAGCAGTTGGACTATTCCTGACCGGCCTTGCGGTGGCAGTTGGCACTTACCTGTATCATAAAAGGCGCAAAGACATTTAGAACTGCATACCCGGTAACATTCTCCAATTCCCGACCTCTTCCGCTTCATCCCGGTTTTTTAACCATCCAACCTCTTTATTTTACCGTTCATTACGAAGCCATGTACCTTGCTTAACAAAGTACCTATTTTTGGTAGGTAGTAAATCTATTTAAAATGAACTGTATGAAAAAGATTCTTACCATGTTGATGATCAGCCTATTAACACTAACATCGATTGCTCAAACCGGCCAAATTTCCGGGATTTTTAAAGGCGGAGGATTGCCAGTTTCAGGAGGAACGGTCACTCTTCTTGGCAAGGACAGCTCGGAAATCAGGTCTGCTTCGGCAGACAAAGAGGGCTTTTTTAAATTTTCAAATCTTCCCGGAGGAACATATTTTATCAGGCTGAGTGCAAAAGGTTTCGTTGAAAAATATTCTTCGCTCCTGGCGATCACCGACACTTCAGCGGTGAATATTGGAATAATATCAACCGAGCCCCTTGCGAAAAATTTACAGAATGTTGTAGTTAATTCCAAAAGGCCATTGATAGAGGTAAAGGCAGATAAAACCATACTTAATGTAGATGGAGCCATTTCCAATACCGGTACGTATGCATTGGATGTTCTTGAAAAAGCACCCGGTGTGAGTGTTGATAAAGATGGAAACATAAGTTTAAAAGGTAAGCAGGGTGTAATAATTCTCATTGATGGAAAGCAAACCTATCTTTCAGGAACTGAGCTTGCAAACTATCTCAGGAATATACCTGCATCCAACCTTGACCAGGTGGAGATCATGACAAATCCATCCGCGAAATACGATGCATCAGGTAATGCGGGCCTCATCAACATCAAAACAAAAAAACAAAAACAAAAAGGCTTTAACGGTTCCGTAAGTTCTGCATACACACAAAGTATTTTTTATCGGTTCAACAATAGTCTTAACCTTAACTATCGCGTGGGTAAGGTCAATCTCTTTTCAACGTTAAGTGCGAATGTTCGCAAAGGCAGAAGAAAACTTGAGATCAACAGAAAGTACCTTTCAAACAGCGGCGAACTGTTTGCCGAATTCGACCAGGTTTCGCACGACGACAGGGAAAATGAAAATTACAATGCAAAGTTTGGCATTGATTATTTACTTACAAAACGAACCACCATCGGAACCTCTTTTACCGGCTATACTGTGCCTTCAAAAAAGAATGGCGTGAATACAAGCTACCTTAAAAATGCCTTTGCCAATGTTGATTCAATTGTTTATTCACAAAGCAGTGAAAACTCAGGCTGGAAGCACCTCGCAGCGAATGTGAATTTCCGGCATCAAATTGATTCGGGAGGGCAGGAGATTTCAGCAGACCTTGATTATTTACGCTACAAATCGCATAGCGAACAAGATTTCAGGAATGATGTGTACGATCCGCAATGGGTGAAACGGTATGGTGATAATTTATCAGGAACCCTTCCCGGCCAAATAGATATTTACACCGCAAAGATCGACTATGCCAAACCGTTAGCAAGGTCTTTAAAGTTTGAATCAGGATATAAATTCAGCATAGTAGAAACCGACAATATCGCAGATTACTTCAGCGTGATAGATGGAATAAAACAATCCGATTATGAAAAAACAAACAGGTTCGCCTATGAGGAAATCATCCATGCAGGTTATATAAACTTCAACAAAGAATGGAAAAAATGGTCTGTGCAAACAGGATTAAGAGTGGAAACAACTGAATATTCCGGTCATCAGTATGGCAACCCGATGCGTTCCGATTCTTCTTTCAAATCTTCCTACATAAGCGCTTTTCCAACAGTTTATATTGGTTACAAACCGCAGAAAAATCACAGTTTTACAATGAGCTATGGGCGGAGAATAAACAGGCCTGATTACGAAGACCTCAATCCCTTTCTCTTTTTCATTGACAAGTATACCTACGACAGCGGGAACCCTTACCTGAAACCAATGTACTCTGATGTTGCGGAATTATCCCACACGTTTAAAAATTGGCTCACCTCAACTTTGAATTACACATATACGCAGGATCTTTTTGCTGAATTGTTTGAAGAAAGAGGTTTTGCCACACTTCTTAAAAACGGGAATTTTGGAAGATCGCACAATACGAGCCTTTCGGTAAACGCAATGATCAACGTAAAAAGGTGGTGGAAGGCTAACCTTTATTCAGAAGGAAGATATCTCGATTTTACAGGAATTGTTGCCGGAAAGGCTGTAAAAAACCATGGTGGAGTTTACCTTTTTCACCTGCAAAACAGCTTCACTTTTAATAAGGGCTGGAGTGCCGAAGTAACAGGTTTGTACCGTTCATTAGCGATGGAAGGCCAGATGCGGATCAGGCAGATCGGCCGGATAGACCTTGGTGTTCAAAAGCAAATATTGAAAAACAAAGGCAGTATAAAGCTCAATGCGCGGGATGTTTTGCTCACAATGATCCCGCGGGGAAATATCAACTTTCAAAACACACGCGCTTCATTCAGGCAGGTAAATGACAGCCGCGGAGTTACACTAAGTTTCCAGTACAAATTCGGCAAACCGATGAAATCAATGTCAAAAAAGAAATCCGGCGGAGCTTCCGAAGAACAATCGCGTGTGAAAACAGCATCCTGACTCTATCACCCGATCCTCCCGGCAGATCTTCTGCCGGGATTTTTTAAACACTGATGTTATACCTTTGAAAAAAAAATTCTATGCCTTCGTTCGACCTCGTAAGTAAAGTTGATCTGCAAACACTGGACAATGCCGTAAATGTTGTGAAGAAAGAAATAGTGAACCGTTTCGACTTTAAAGATTCTCATGTAGTGATAGACCTTAACAAAAAAGAATTTAAACTGAATCTTGAAGCAGACAGTGAGATGAAACTCCAGCAGATCATAGATGTACTGATCAGTCGCAGTATGAAGCAGGGCCTGGCCGCAGAAATTTACGATTTAAGCAAGGAGCCTTTCCAAAGCGGGAAAGTGACAAAGCAGGAAGTGCCCGTGCGAAATGGTATAAAGCAGGAGGATGCGAAAAAAATGGTTAAGCTTATAAAAGACAGCGGTATTAAGGTGCAGGCAGCCATCATGGACGATATCATACGGGTGACTGGCAAAAAAATAGATGATTTACAGGAAGTTATACAAGCTTCGAAGGGTTGGAACCTAGGAGTTCCACTTCAATACATTAATATGAAAAGCTAACCGTTGTATCAGTTTTTTTAGTATTTTTGCAGCTCGAAAAATTTTACGGCAAAATCCGTAATCAAAAAACCAACTAAATGAAAAAAGAAATTCATCCCAAAAATTACCGCACGGTGGTATTTAAAGATATGAGTAATGGTCATACATTTCTCAGCCGTTCTACCGCAGATTCAAAAGAAACCATCGTGTTTGAAGAAGATGGTCAGGAGTATCCTGTGATAAAACTGGAGATCTCAAACACCTCGCATCCTTTTTACACAGGTAAGAATGTGTTGGTGGATACAGCAGGGCGTATCGACAAGTTTAAGAAGCGCTACGAGAAGAAAGGGAAATAATTTTCTTCATGGCAAATAAATTGAACCTTCCTCCGGGAAGGTTTTTTTATTGCCCTGCTTTGTTAGCTTTGCCCAAAACAAACTTCACCTAAATGGGGGTTGTACTATTTGATGAGCAGATACGCGCAAACCTTTTTCCTTTTACGGAAACGCGCCATACTGCAAACATCCGTATAGGTATATTTTCAATTCGTGAAAAATGGGAAAGGTTAACGGGGTCCCCGGTGAAGCTCGTGCTGTCTGGCAATGATATAACGGAAGGCGAGATCGGAATTCCGGCTAACATCCTTCCTGCACAGGACGACTATTTGCAGATAATCGAAACCTTTCGTTCTGAAAAAGTGTTGCCGGATGAAATACGCAGGATAGATCGGCCCTGGGATATTTTTCTTCATAACGCATGGGCAATAAAAAGCGATGCATACATAGTAATGAATGAAAAAAAGTCGGCTCCGATTTCTTCAACGAACAAATGCCTCAACGAGAGAGCCATCTTCCTGGAAGAGGGTGTTACGATGGAGCACTGTATAATCAATGCAACGGAGGGAGCAGTGTATATTGGCAGAAATGCACTGGTAATGGAAGGAACGATGATACGCGGGCCGGTTTCAATTGGTGAGAATGCTGTAGTGAAGATGGGCGCTAAGTTGTATGCAGGAACAACTGTTGGTCCGCATTGTGTGGCCGGTGGTGAAATAAAGAACAGTGTGTTGATGGAATACAGTAATAAGGCGCATGATGGTTATCTCGGTGACAGTGTGATCGGCGCATGGTGCAATATTGGTGCAGGCACCTCCAATTCAAACATGAAAAATAATGCAGGTGATGTTTATTACCTGTTCGACAAGGACGAATCGCCACTTACTGCCGGCAGTAAAGCTGGTTTGCTCATGGGTGATTACAGCAGGTGTGCTATTAATACCTCTTTTAATACAGGAACCATCGTGGGTGTGTGCTGTAATATCTTTGGAAGAGATTTTCCCCTGAAACTTACACCAAACTTTTCGTGGGGAGAAACCAAATACCAGCTTGAGAAGGCTTTGGAAGACATTTCTAAATGGAAGGCCATGAAGGGAGAAGAACTTTCTCAAAATGAAACCGATATTTTGACTCAACTATACTATAAATCTTTTGAAAATGAGAAAACAAATAGCAGCAGCTAACTGGAAGATGAATTTGACCTGGCAAGGCGCGGGTGAACTGATGGATGCAATACTGAAAACTGATCATACTCTTGCTGAGTTGCAGCTCGCCATCTTTGCCGTTCCATTTCCATTCCTCGATGCCATGCTGCAAAAAGTTCAGGGGAAGCAGAATGTTCTTATAGCCGCGCAAAACTGCGCATCAAATAAAAACGGAGCCTACACCGGGGAAGTGAGCGCTGAAATGTTGCAAAGTATGGGCATTAAATATGTGATCATCGGGCACAGTGA
>JAEZDA010000014.1 GCA_023433345.1 Bacteroidota bacterium
GTTTACAACACCTGCAAGTGCGTCTGCTCCGTAGATCACTGACATTGGACCTTCCACAATTTCAATTCTGTCTATTGAGTGCACATCAACCTGGTTGATGTTGATCTCATTATTAAAACCCTGCCGGCCAACAAGGGGAACGCCGTCGATCAATATTTTCACGCTCTGCCCTGCAAGACCAGCCATTGAAAAATTTTGGCCGCCTGTTGCCACATCATGACTCATTCGAACGTTAAGCTGGTTTTGAAGTATGCCCTGTAAATTGGTCGCTGCCATCTTCCTGATCACTTCAGAAGGCACAACTTTCACCTGGTAAACCGACTGCTTTAATGATTGCGGTTTGTACTGGCCTGTCACCACTATTTCCGAAAGATCTTTGGTTGACAAGGAATCATCCTGAGCATAAAGAAATTCGATAGGGCCGGTAATCAGGAGAATCAGGGAGAGGACGGGCAGCGTTAACTTTTTCATACATATGTTTAAAACCGGTTGCAAAATTCCTCGCAGTAAAGGAATAATAAAAGGAAAAAGTAAAATGTGACTGTTAAATGACATAAAAAGGTTGAGATGATGTGTGTACTTTTGCGGCCCATGCGTCCTCTTTTTCCTTTCCAGGTGTGTAACCAGCATCTGCTTATTTCCGGCGATCGATATATTTATTGGGAGGAAAAAAGTGCTTTGATCATGTCTGATTTGCACCTGGGGAAGTCAGGCCACTTCAGGAAGAATGGTATTCCCGTTTCAGGAAGCGTTTTCAGGGAGGATATTGCACGACTGTCTGAAAGCATCCGGCTTTTCAACCCGAGGATGCTGATCCTTGTCGGCGATCTCTTTCACAGCAGTCATAATCGTGAGCATGAAGAGTTCATTCGTTGGCGAAATGATTTCCCTGTGCCTGCGATTGAGCTTGTAAAAGGAAACCACGACATACTTTCTAAAAAATTCTATTCTTCGGCAGGTATAACTGTACATCCCTTTCAATTTACACTGGATGAATTTTCGTTTGTGCATGACCGTGAGTGCTCCCCTGAAGTGCAGTCATATTGTTTTACAGGTCATATTCATCCCGGCGTCAGTTTGTATGGCCTTGCGAGGCAGCGGTTGAATTTCCCCTGTTTTTATTTTGGTAAGGACCATGCTGTTCTTCCTGCTTTTGGTAGATTCACCGGAACTTACCCTATAAAAGCAAAAACGGGTGATCATGTGTTTGCCATCGCGGAAGGACAGATCCTGCCTTTATAAAAGAGTGTCAGGCACCTTAGGGAAAGAGTGTAAAGCAAATACTACCTCTACCATACATATTACCCTTTTTTTTATCTGCAACTTTTTAAATCCGCTGCATTAACTTTACCCGACCTATCTATCTATTATTTAATAACCGAACTGAAAACGAATGATTAGATTTTTCGCAACCGAAAAATTTAAAGAGATCACCTTGTCCGGACCGCTCCAACTCCGGTATGCAATTTCAAATTACGGCCGGCTGATCAGCTTTACTGAAAAATTTGAAGACGGAAGAATTGTTAACGGCTCTAAAGTGGAAGGATACCGGATCTTTCGCTACAAAACCAGAATTGACGGAAAGCTTCGTCATAAGCATGCTTTCCTTTACAAACTTGTGGCTGAGCACTTTCTTGATAAACCGTCGGAAGATCACAAACATGTCATCCATCTCGATCATACCCGTGCCAATGATTACGCTGGAAACCTGAAATGGGTGACAAGAGATGAAATGCTGAATCATCAGCGTTTAAGCCCTGCCGTTATTGAGGCAAAGGAAAGGCTCGCAGAGAACAATGGCAACCGCGATGGAAATAAACTCACCACTACAAAGGTGATAATGCTCAAAAAGCAACTCGCGGATCCCAACAGGAAAACAAGAATAAAGATGCTTGCAAAGCAATTCGGAATCAGTGAGATGCAGGTTTACCGGATCAAGTCAGGAGAGAACTGGGGCCACATTAAAATTTAGCTGCAGATTTTCTTCTCTGCAACTCGGTTTTTATCAATTCAAGCTCGCGGCCGGTTTGCCCGGCTACAGATGAATTTTCTTCTGCACGCCTCATAAGGTAGGGAATAACATCTCCGATGGGGCCAAAGGGGAGATATTTACTAACCGAATAACCTTCCGCGGCAAGATTGAAAGTGATCTGATCGCTCATGCCGAATAATTGTGAAAAATGTACATGAGAATGGTCCTTACCGATTCCTTTTGAGGCCATCACGGTTACCGCGAGTTTGTTGCTTTCCTCATTATGAGAAGCGATGATCACAGAAATTCCTGCAATACGGTCAAGACAAAATTCCACTGCTTCATTATAATCTGCATCGCAGGAAGTTTTATCAGGCTGAATTGGTGAAGGATATTTTTTCTCACTGGCTCTCTCCCGCTCCTTCTCCATATAGGCACCACGAACTAATTTGGCACCCAGCGTAAAATTCTCCCGCTTCGCTGCATCATAATTTTCTTTCAGAAAAGAAAGACGGTCGTGCCTGTACAATTGGTAAGTATTAAAAACAATTACTGATCGAGTGTTGAACTCCTGCATCATTACCATGGCCAATGCATCTACAGGATCCTGTATCCAGGTTTCTTCTGCATCTATCAATACTCCAATTCGTTTATCCTTGGCCGTTATGCAGATCCTTCTGAGCCTTTCCTCAACCCTGCTCCACTCCTGTTGTTCAGATTTTGGCAGTGCTTTTATTACATCCCGGTAACGATCTACTAAGGGCCCACTGGCTGCTTTCATTCCCGCATCAATTATTTCAAGTAATGAAAACCGTGCGATACCGGTAACTTTAATGCTCATGAATGGGATATTTTTCTGTGTAGCGGCAAATTCAATTACACGAATGAATTGCTCCGTCGACTCACTGAATCCGTTCTCGCCATCATTTCCGCCTTCCACTCCATAATCTAAAATAACCTGCACTTTATAATCCGCCAGTTTGTTAACCACAGGCACTGTTGCATCCAGGGTTTCACCACCTACGAACTGGCGAAAAATTGTTGATTTCACCAAACCTTTTGCAAATGGAAAATTGATCTTTATTGCGCCCGGTATGAGGTTGAGGCCAAGCTTTACCATTGCAGGCTTTCCCATTAAATTGAAGAGAAAATGGGCGCTTTTAAGTTCTGCATCAGTTTTATAGGCGAAAGCGATCTCTGTATTGTTGAAAGATATCATTCCACAAAGTTAGCGTACCAGGTCTATTACATTTATGTTATTAATCATCTCCCCGGGAAAAAGAACTTACCGGTTACACATATCTTTGCGAAAATTTTTTAAGTACTATGCAAGGGAAGAAAGCTGCGGAAAGTTTCACAATCATGAACGAACTGGTTTTGCCTAATGATACCAATATATTCGGAAACCTCATGGGCGGCCGGTTAATGTATTGGATGGACATAGCCGCAGGCATGGCTGCAGGAAAGCATTGTAACGCGCCTTCTATGACCGCATCCGTGGACAACCTTTCTTTCAAAACCCCTATTAAGCTTGGAAATATCGTGCATATTCAGGCGAAGGTGAGCAGAGCTTTCAATACAAGCATGGAAATTCACCTGAAAGTTTGGGGTGAAGATCTTCAACAACAATACCGGTATGAAAGTAATGAAGCTTATTTCACTTTTGTGGCACTTGACCCTAACAGGAAACCGCGGCCCGTACCGGCTCTTATTCCGGAAACAGAGGAAGAACAAAAAGTTTTTGACGGCGCTTTAAGACGCAGGCAACTTCGCCTGATACTGGCCGGAAAAATGCATCCTGATGATGCTTCGGAATTGAGGAGTTATTTTATAAACAAATAACAGCTCCTCACAGAAGGGAGAGAAAAGAACTCTTTCAATTGTTATGTAACTAACGGTGTTGGCCAAACGCCCAAAGAAGAAATGCCGGAAATGCTTTTCCCCATGTGGTAACATCATGACGGCCATCTTCAAGTTGAAGATATCGTATACTTGATTCAGGGCAGCCCTTAAGCTTCAATTCTTCAATAAGACTAACCGTATCGTCAATCGAATCAATGATCCCGTTATTGTTTCGGTCGGCGGTTTCATCAAGCGTTCCCACCTCAAAAAAGAAACGCTGCCATGGATGATATCTCCCATCTCTTACCTGGCGATGCATAATGCGATGCAAGTTCTCGTCAAAATTTTCATCATCCTGCGATACTTCCCTCCACCAAAATGATCCGCTGAAAGCCGCCGCAATTGTAAATTCCGTGGGGTGATTCCAAACCATATCCATCGCGCACAACCCACCAAGTGAAAAGCCTGCAAATGCCTTCTGCCGGAATGATGCCTGGTAATGACTACGTATAAAAGGAAGTAATTCTTCCAACACGAACCGGTTATGCATTATGGCTTTGGCGCCGCGCCCTTTATAATCAAGTATTCTGGCAGTACCGTATTCATTCTTCCGGTCTCTTCCACAATGCAAGCCTACGCACATTAAAGATTGGAGCGGTCTCAACTTCCTGGTTTCAGAAAGAATAGAATTGAAATCCATTGTCAGGAGATCTTGCCCGTCATTAATAAGTAACAATGAAGTGTCCTCACTGAGATGTGGTGGAAGATAGCAGTCAACGGTAACCGGGCGCTCAAGAAAACGGGAGTCAATTGTAAAGGTCTCAATGTCTGTCAGCGCGATATGTATTGAAGGCATTCACGTAAATATAAGCAGATCCTATAAAACCCTGATAAAAAAACTTCCTGGAAAAATCACTAACCATTCTCCTGATGCAATTTGCTTTCGATGCACTGAAAAACATTTTTGTTTTATTACGCTCTTAAAAATATATTTGAACAGATGTGTATTTGATGACCTTAAACAACATTCATGAAAAAGATCGGAGTACTGTTTGGCCAGGAAAGAAGCTTTCCGGAAGCTCTAGTTAACAGGATAAATCAAAAAAAACAATCTGGCATTTTCGCCGAACCTGTTCGCATTGATAAGGTGATGCAGGGCGAGCCCAGCGGATACTCTGTTATCTTCGACCGTATTTCACAAGATGTTCCCTTTTACAGGGCCTTTCTGAAAAACGCAGCCTTATGCGGCACTGCGGTGTTGAACAACCCGTTTTGGTGGAGCGCAGATGAAAAGTTTTTCAATAACTGCCTTGCAACAAAAATCAATGTACCGGTTCCAAAAACCGTAATCCTTCCTTCGCACGCAATGCCTCCCGATACAAGTGAAGGATCGTTTTCAAACCTTGCTTACCCGCTGGATTGGGATGCTATTTTTAATTACGTTGGCTTCCCTGCTTACATGAAACCTTTTGCGGGCGGTGGCTGGAAGAACGTTTATAAACTTACCGGCATTGATGATTTCTTTGAAAAGCACGCTGAAACCGGAGAGCTGGTGATGCTGCTCCAGGAAGAAATAATTTTCGAAGAATACTACCGGTGTTATTGCATCGGCGGCAAACATGTTCGCATCATGAGTTATGAGCCCAGAAATCCGCATCATCTCCGGTATGCGGCAGATTTTAAACCTGATGCTCAGAAGCTGAAGATGATGGAAGATATCGTTATACGCATCAATCAATACCTTGGCTACGATTTTAATACAGTTGAACTTGCCCTGCGCAATGGTATTCCCTATGCCATTGATTTTTGCAATCCCGCACCAGATGCAGAACGCACAAGTGTCGGCGAAGAAAATTTTGAGTGGGTTGTTGAAACCGCCTCTGAATACGCTATTGAAAGGGCCCTTAGTCAAAAAGACGGAGAGGATAATTTAACCTGGGGCGAATATGTAAAACGCAGCACCACAAACACCCGCCTGTATTAATCCGGCAAGCAAAAAAACAATACTATTTCAATGGCAATTTCATTTAAACAATTCACGCTCGGTATTGAAGAAGAATACATGGTGATAGATCCCTTCACCCGTGAGCTCAGAAGTCATGAACAAAAAATAGTTCATGAAGGGCAAAAAGTAATTAAAGACAAGGTGAAGGCGGAAATGCATCAGGCCGTGGTGGAAGTAGGAACGGATGTTTGCAATGATATAGATGAAGCATTTGTAGACGTTGCCATTTTGCGAAAAACCATTTCAGGCATTGCAGAAGAAATGGGTCTTTGGGTTGGAGCAAGCGGCACACATCCCTTCAGCCACTGGGAGAGCCAATTGATCACAGACCACGTGCGATATAGTGAAATTGTGAACGAACTGCAGGAAGCCGCGCGGAGCAATCTGATTTTTGGCCTGCACGTTCACGTAGGAATGGAAACCCGCGAACTGGCAATTCATATTGCCAATTCAGCACGATATTTTCTTCCTCACATCTTTGCATTGAGTACTAATTCGCCATTTTGGGAAGGAAGGCTTACCGGATACAAATCCTTCCGCACAAAGGTTTTCGAAAAATTCCCCCGTACAGGAATACCCGATTGTTATAACAGCATTGAAGATTACGACAACTACATCAAATTATTGGTAAAAACCAATTGTATCGACAATGCTAAAAAGATATGGTGGGATCTTCGCGTGCATCCGTTCTTCAACACGGTTGAATTCCGCATTTGCGATATCCCGATGACAGTTCAGGAAACTGCAACTATCGCCGCTCTTTTCCAGGCAATTTGTGCCAAGCTTTACAAGCTCCGGATGCAAAACCTGAATTTTATAATGTACTCACGGGCACTGCTAAACGAAAATAAATGGCGCGCCAGTCGCTATGGCATTGAGGGCAGTATGATCGATTTTGGAAAAGAACAGGAGGTGAACACACGCGTTCTTATTTATGAACTTCTTGATTTTATTGATGATGTAGTTCCACACCTTGGTAGCAGAAATGCCATCTCCTTCGTGCATAAAATGCTTGAACAAGGCACCGGTGCCGACAGGCAGCTAAAGGTTTTTGAAGAAACAAGAAACCTCCAAGCGGTGACCGATTACATCCACAGCCAGTTCCTGTATGGAATTTAATACCGGCTTTATTACGAATTAAGATTTAGGAATCAAGGATTCGGATCTAGAAACAATCATTCTATCGAACAAGGTTAACTGCTCCCTTTTTCTCAAGAACTTTTCCGGAGATCATTGTAGCCCGTAGCACATATACATACACACCGGAAGGCTGGAGCTTTCCTTTGTGGCGGCCGTTCCATCCTGCATTTATTCCGCGGAAAATTAGTTCCCCCCACTGGTTAAATACAGTCATTTCCACCGAACTTATAGCATTTCCGTACGCAAGAAAGACATCATTCAAACCGTCATTATTAGGTGTGAATGCACCCGGAACAAAAATCTCCTCATCAGTTTGTATAACGGTAACGGTTATACGCGCCGTATCAGTACAACCTGCAGCATCTGAACCAATCACACTGATATCAGTTGTCTGTGAAAGAGCGATAGATTGATCAGCAAGCGTTTGATTTGCAAAAAGTGCGGCAGGAGTCCATGCTAAAACTGAATACGCAACGGAAGAAGAAGTGGTTAGATTCACAATGGTTCCGGCTGCTACAGGTGCTGCCGGGCCCGAAATATCTAATTCAAAAGCGTTTACTGTAATTGTAAATGAAGCAGAAGCTGTGCAGGCTCCATTAGATGCGGTATAAGTAATATCAGAAGTTCCCGGGGACAATCCTGATACAGTTCCCCCGCCATCAACAGTTGCTACGGCAGTGTTTGAACTGGCCCAGGTTCCACCTGCAAATGAATTCGATAATGTGGTACCGGAGTTGCCTGCTGTGCAAATTGTATTATCACCAGTGATCGGAGGCAAGGTAAAATCAGTAACTGTAACAACGATCTCTGCCCGAGCACTTTCACATCCCTCAACACTCTGGCTAACGAAATATGAAACCGATCCTGCAGTTGTGGTTACAGGAACCGGGGCGCTCGTGTTACCTGTACCGCCGGTTGCAGAATTATACCACAGAAGATTGGAGCCTGTTGCAAGAAGCGGTGAAGCGGCTGAGCCGGTGCATAACTGCAAGGGTGAGCTTACAATTGGCGGCGCTGGCTGAGAAGGAACCGCATTTACAGTAGTAGCCGATGTACTCGAACATCCGCTTCCGTTAGTAACGGTAATGCTGTAGTTTCCTGGGGCAACATTTGAGAAAACAGTTCCGGACTGAAAATTTGTTCCGTCGATGCTGTATGTGAGATCTGCTCCCAATGGCGCGGTTACAGTTATCTGGGCCGTTGGCAAACTACAGCTTGGTTGAACAACAGTTAATACAGGGTTAGCCGGAGTTTCAGGTGCGGCATTTACTGCGAAGGACGCGGTGGATTCGCAGCCCGAAACATCCCTGACGGTAAGTGTATAATTACCGGGAGCAATAGAGGCTATCACGGGGCTAGGGTCAAATGTGCTTCCATCAATACTGTAGGAAAAATTCGCGCCTACGGGCGATGTGATCTGCACTTCTCCTGTTGCAATGCTGCAATTTGGTTGTGTAACGGTGAAAACCGGAACAGGAGGGGCACCGGGCGCCGTCGTTATAGTTGCCGTTGTTGTTGCTTCACATCCGCCGGCATCGCGAACCGTTATCGTATAGTCGCCTGGAACCAGGCCCGAGAAAACCGGAGATGCCTGAAACACTCCGCCTGTTGAATACGTGTAGCCGGCGCCGTTAGGGTCTGTCACGGTAATCTCACCAGTGGGAACTGTGCAGGTGGGCTGAATTATTGTTGATGTAACCGTGAAGGAATTCGACTGCACGCGCATATTATTTATCCAGGCGGCATTGGCTGTTGTGTTCGCCGCGCCGGGAGTTTCCTCTGCGGATCCCGCCAAGCCAATCGTCCACGAGGCCGCATTGTTATACTGATCATCGGCAAGGTAAAGGTTCGCACCTGAACCCACTGCGCCCTTTGAAACAGATGGCACCTGTGCACCTGTTGCAGGTGTGAAGCCAAAAACTACTGAGTGATTTGCTGAGCTGAGGTTATTTGGCGAAATCGTTACAACGGCGTCGCCACCGTTTGCAAGGCCCATCGAAACCCAATCAACCGTAGCGCCGTATCCTGAAGTGGGATAAACATATGTTGGGGCTGACGGCGATATCGGTTCATTAAGATTTTGTTCGAGAAGGGAACTTGTTATCGGGAGAATATAAACGTAATCATTATTTGCATCAGTCGGGTCATCAGATCCTGCCGGTATTTTCAGGTTGCGGTCGCCATCATTATATATAAGTATGATGGACCCGTATGGAACGGCTTCCCATTCGGAGATATTTTTGAATCGGTAGTGGCCTGCTGCAATACCGGTTCCTGAGCCGCCATACCATCCGTTATGGTCATCGAAGATCCAGTTTCTAAGGTCAGCTGTACTGTCTGTGCAAGTACGCGTTCCCACTACAAGCAATTCAATGAATTCTTTAGATGCGTTGGTTCCCTGGCTGAGTTCATTAACGATCAGGTTATTTTGGGCGAGAATCGCATTTCCATAAAAAAGAACAAATAGAACAAGTAAAAATCTTCTCATTTTAAGCAGCTTAAACGGCAAATTTAAGAGATAATACCGGTTAAAATTGCCGCAATTGCAGGGTTAAACCATTATTTCAAATCGGAAGTACTAGGGCAGGTATTAGCGACGTAAATAGTAAACAACCTTGAACAATTATAAACGCTTACAGACAAAACCCGTTACCAGTACCGCATACTGAAAAACCCCGGAGTTCGGGGGCTTTTAAAGTGACCGGGCTGGCATTTGTTCCAGATCCATTTCGATATGGCCTTACCCAAGGCGCTCTATCTGCCTTTGGCAGATGGGTCTTTTTATTTTTCGTCGCTTTTGAACGAGCTCACACCGCCACAGAACAAAAAAGCCCCCGCAAATGCGAGGGCCTTGTGACCGCGTTAGGATTCAAACCTAAAACCTTCTGATCCGTAGTCAGATGCTCTATTCAGTTGAGCTACGCAGCCAAAATTGGGAATGCAAAAATAATAGCTTTACATTTTTCTGCCAAATTAAACATAATGGCTGTAGAAAATCAAAGAATGATCGCCGATAAAATCATTATTTTGGAATATGCAAGTTTTATTTTTCCTTTTTACGATCCTGAATTTGTCTCAGTTTCCTTCAAATTTCAGCCCTGCGGCTGAGGGCTCCTCAACCTTTATTTTAGTCCGTCATGCTGAAAAAGAAAAATCGGGAGATGATCCGGAATTAAGTATGGAGGGAAAACAGCGGGCAAAAGAGCTTTCCATATTGCTGAGGGAAACACAGATCGATGCTATTTATTCAACCCCTTTTAAGCGAACAAGACAAACCATGCTGCCACTTGCGGATTTGAAGAATCTTCCGGTAAAAGAATATTCGGCAAGCATGCCTTATGCTCAATTCGCCGATAAACTTTCATCAGAACACCCGGGAAAAGTGATACTTATCGCGGGCCATTCAAACACCATCCCGGAAATACTAAAGGTGTTAAGCAAGGGCTCATTCAACATCAGCATTGATGAAAGTGAATATGATAACCTGTTCATCGTTACCGGAATTAATGAAGCGCATCCCACCGTTCTGCATTTAAAATATGGAAACCCAACTGTAAAATAACCTGTCAACGAAATATGGGAAATACAATTTTCACCTTCTATCTCCCCTTGTTGTAATTCGGAATATTCATCCCGAGAATGATATTTCGCTTCGCGGTAAAAATTTCTTCAGTTTTTTCCAAAACGAGAATTCCACTTCCTCCCCTTTTCTGCAGATTCTTTCTTTTAGCCGTCGTGAGATACTTGTCGTCATCAAACAAAAAATCATCGATATAATATTCATTTATGCCCGGCTCAATGATAGTTGCATGAATGTGGGCAGGCTCATCACTGCGAGGATAAAACCCGGGACGAATTGTATAAATACTGTAACGACCGTCTGCTCCTGTTTTCACCCAACCGCGGATATAACCATGCGTTCTGCCCTGTTCATCCGGCTGCATACTGCGGGGTTCATTCGCATTATGCACATAGCGGCCATTAGTGTCTGTTTGATAATAATAAAGCACAACATCCTTCGCAGGAGTAGTGCCATCCGCTTTAAAGATCACTCCGGAAATATGCAACTTTGCGCCTCCTTTCTTCCATGCAGCGCTGGAGTCCACAGCAGTTATGTTAGCCGGCATTCCCTCCTGATAATATTCACTATTCTCAAAGGGCCCTCCGACCGGTGCAGGGGACGAACTTTCAGAAGGATTTTGTGATGATTGTCCGCCGCATGATAAAAAAACATTTAGTAACAGTGAAAGCATCGCGAATGATATTGTTTTCATGTCTTCAAAAATTTTTATGAGAGGAGTGCGTGTATAATGAAATATAATCTACGAACCTTTGGCTAAACCGCGATACTACAATGGATGAACGGTGCTTCCCATTAAAAAAAATCATCGGGAAGCTTTGAGCTGAAAATAGTTTCGGCTGTGGTAACTTCGCGAGGCTTGCTCAGAAATTTAATTTATGAACGATTCAAAATTTGAAGCGCTTTTTCAGCATGCCTCGATGGGCATTTTGGTTGCGAATGAAAGGGGCCGGATAACCATGGCCAACAGGTTCCTTCTTGATCAGTTTGGTTATCCGACCACCGATGAACTTGTGGGAAAACCTATTGAAAAACTGATACCTGCACGATACAAGCACGATCATTCAACGTACAGGGAAAAATATGTAGAACATCCTTCTCCGCGGGCAATGGGAATTGGCAGAGATTTGTTTGCCATCAAAAAAGATGGAACCGAATTTCCGGTGGAGATCAGCTTAAGTCATTACGAATCTGAAGGTGAAAAATTTGTAATCGCCTTTGTGAGTGATATAACTAAGAGAAAAGAAATTGAGCGGGATGTTATACTCCAGAAAGAAAAACTTGCAGAGATAAATAAGAAGATCGAGGAATTGAATGACGAGTTGGAGCAAAAGGTGGAATTGCGAACTGGCCAGCTGAAAGAATTGATGCAGGAAGTGGAAGCTTCGCGGGATGAGTTGTCGAAAGCGCTGAATAAGGAAAAGGAACTGAGTGATTTGAAATCCCGCTTTGTATCAATGGCATCGCATGAATTCCGCACGCCATTAAGTACGATCCTCTCTTCTGCATCGCTACTGGCAAAGTATACCGAAAAGTTTGAACAGCCGAATCGCGACAAACACATTTTGAGAATTAAATCTTCCGTGAACAACCTCACCGGTATCCTCAACGAATTTCTTTCAATCGGGCGCATTGAAGATGGAAAGATCCAGGCGCATCCGCAGGCTTTTAATTTAAAAGATATTTGCGCCGGTGTTTGTTCAGAAATGCAGTCTTTGGTTATCCATGGCCAGGTGATCCAGTACAGTCATGAAGGCGCAGAAGAGGTTTTACTGGACCCGGCATTGTTCAGAAACATTCTTATCAACCTGCTTTCAAATGCAATCAAATTCTCTCATCCCGGAGGAAAGATCACAGTGGCGACATCAGTGGGTAAGAATCGGGTAGTGCTAACCGTTAGTGATACCGGGATGGGTATTTCGAAGGATGATCAGCAGCATTTGTTTGAGCGGTTTTTCCGCGCGGCGAACGCGACAAATATTCAGGGTACGGGGTTGGGGCTGCATATTGTGGGACGGTATATTGAGTTGATGGAAGGAAAGATCGAATACGAAAGCGAGTTGGAGAAAGGCACGACTTTTAAGCTCACCTTCCCTCAATAGGTACCCCGATACATCATTTAGACACCCCTACAAGCTAATTTTCTCAATCACACAGCTTTCTTAGCATCAAATCGGCCGCGTAATTCATAACATTTTGGGAATTTAAAGGGATCAGAGTTGCCAGCAGTGGATGCTAACTGCATTTTTCGCATATTTTTCCATTGATCTGCGCAAAGCCAGAAAGGAATAACAAAATATCAATGCATGAAAAAAGCGTTGGGGCGTAAGACAGGAGCCGCAAGGGCACTTAACTAGCCTATCGTATATTTGTCGCCATGAAGCAGCACATACTTCTTATCGAGGATAACGTTGAGATCAGGGAAAACACCGCCGAAATTCTCGAACTCGCTAACTACCGCGTTACCACGGCAGAAAACGGCAAACTCGGCGTGGAAGCCGCCCTTAAAGAACGCCCCGACCTCATAATCTGCGACGTTATGATGCCGGTGCTCGATGGCTACGGGGTGCTGCATCTTATAAACAAAAACTCCCAACTCGAAGGTATACCTTTCATTTTTTTAACCGCAAAATCCGAACGGTCAGACCTCCGAAAGGGAATGGAAATGGGCGCCGACGATTACATCACTAAACCTTATACCGACATCGAACTGCTCAATGCAATTGAAAGCAGGATAAAGAAGGCCAGTCTTCTGAAAAAACATTATCCGCCAACAGATGAGGGAATGCAAAATATGTTAGCGGACCTCGCCGGCCCTAATGCATTGCAAAGTTTTGCTGAGCATAGAAAAGAAAATACATACAGGAAGAAACAGGTCATCTACCTGCAAGGTAATCATCCGCAGAAACTATTCTACCTTAAACAGGGGAAGGTGAAAACATTTGTAAGCAGCGAAGAAGGTAAAGACCTTACAATCGGCCTTTACTCGGAAGGTGACTTCTTCGGATACACGGCACTGTTAGAACAAAGCACTTATAAGGAAACTGCTGAAACACTGGATGAGTCAATAATCGTGGAAATTCCAATGGAAGAGTTCAGCGAGCTGTTGTCTATTAACGTACAAGTAGCCGGGAAATTTATAAAACTCCTCGCCAAAAACATAACTGAAAAAGAACAGCAATTGCTAAATGTGGCCTACAACTCCCTAAGAAAAAGAGTTGCAAATACGCTGATCACTTTGAAAGAGAAATATTGTAAAAACCAGGATGAAGAGCCGTTTACAATTCAAATCTCCCGGGAAGACCTGGCTAATATTGCAGGAACAGCCACTGAATCTCTAATTAGAACCTTAAGTGATTTCAAAAATGAACGACTTATTGAGATCCAGGGAAGTAAAATCACCCTGATCAAAGAAAAAAAGCTGGCAGACATGCTGAACTAATTAACACGAATATTACCAATAACCCATTGGTTGAACCTCCTCCGCATTTCAGAAAATTCTTTTTCCAACTTCATCATGGCAGCTCTGAGATATTCCTGTGCCGTACTTACTTTTTTCTCCTGCTTTTGATCCTTTATCCCCTTGGAATAATTTACTTGTTCAATCTGAAATTTCACCTCGGCAACCAAACGCCTGACTGAGTCTTCAGTTGTTATAAAGCCGCTTTGAAAAGCTTCAGCTTCTAAAATAGTATCCCGCCCGGAAGCAACATCAACCACGTGAGAAAGTCGGGTTTTTAAAAAGCTTACTTCCATCAACAAAAAATCAAGCTCGCGCAACCACGCTTCAGACTCCTGCGAAAAAAGCTCATTAAAATCCATAATCGTCGCTGTCTCGCGTGTTTTCATTTCAATCAAAAATAAAAATTCCACCTGCCTTAAAAAAAGACGCTGATCATTTACCCAACTGCTTTTAATCATGGCAGTTTATGCCAGTACCATAAAGATGTTTCTCGTGAATAGACGGGCTTAGAAATGGTATACCGAGATTCAAACCTCTCATTATCAGAATTCCCGCCATCACAAAAACGACATAAGGATAAAGCTTGCGGATCTTTGCCCGGAAGCCGGCTTTAATACTTAAAGAAAAGAATGCTACCGCCCACATCATCGGCAATGTGCCCAGCCCGAATGCGGCCATAAATAGTAAACCAGACATTACACTTCCCCCCGCTACTGCCACAGCAAGAGCGGCATAAACCAAACCACATGGGAGAAGCCCGTTCAATAAACCGATAGTGAAAACAGAAGAGTAATGCGGCTTCGAATACAGTGATCCAATTTTGTTTCTCAACGGCATTAACCATTGCATCCTGCTTCCGCCGCTTCTTACCTTACCAGGCATAAACAAAAAGATCATCATGCCCACCCCTGTACCGATCGTAAGGAATTTTTGAAGGCCAAGTAAAAAGAAGGAATAACCAATTGTTCCTAAAATAGCGCCCAGAATAGCATAGGTTATCGCCCTTCCGGCATTATACAACAAAGTGCTTGTAAATCGCGAGGCATCTGAATCATTTACCTGTGGCAAAGTCATTGCAATGGGCCCGCACATCCCAACACAATGAAAACTTCCAACGGCTCCCATAACAAGACCTGTAATTATCCATGTGCTCACGGTACAAACAATTCGGGTTCATCGTAATAAGATCTTCCTGATTCCTGCCAAAGCACTTTTACATAATACTTTCCTGGCCTCAATTTTCCGCCATTTATTAAAATGTCTGCGCTGGTTGTTTCAACCTTAAATTTCCTGTCCTGTTTTTCATCCATTGGAAAATAAAGGTGCACCGAGGCATCTACATTCCTTTCATTCATTTCAGGCGGAAAAACTATATGGATGTTGCTGCCTGAATATCGAACCTGTAATGGCTTTGTTAATGACGCAGCATTTCTCCTGGCATCGATCGTTTCCTGATATACAAGCTCCTTGTCATAATATCCGGTAGTAACTAATTGCTGCTCCTGACTGGATGATTTTATCACGAGCACAATGATACCTGTTACAAACAGAGAGAATACGATCATTATTCTATAACCCCAGTTCATTATTATTGATTTAATTTTTACATTGAAGATTTAGTTATATACTTCGGGCCCTATAAACTTTGCTTTAATATTCTTTATTTTCTTCCCATCCTGGTATAATCCAAGATTCACCTCGGTCTTCCAGTTTGAAACTTCATCTCTTTTCATTATGAGAAAGAATTGCAACATCGTATAATCGTCCTTCTTTATAATTTTGTCATTGCTTATCATTTGAAGTTCACCCTTGTTTCCTTCAAGTCTCACGTCAACAGGAACGTCTTTGTAGGTTTTATTCACGAGTTTCAAATTATACAGGTTACTTATTCTCCCGTCAGGAAGCGAATTGTAAGCAACCCCTACAGTGCGCATCAGTCGCGCATCAATATCGGTTCTCGATACGAGGAGAAAACCCAGAAAACCGATCAGCGCCACCAACAATAAGGAATATGCGCGCACTCTTTTGGTAAACTTCAAACTTATTCCCTCCCGGATGGTATTTTCAGACGCATACCTGATCAGCCCGGTCGGCCGATTCAGACTTACCATTATTGCATCACAAGCATCCATGCATGCAGTACAATTAATACACTCCAGTTGAGTTCCATTTCTTATGTCAATACCGGTAGGGCATACACGAACACAGGCAAAGCAATCAATACAATCACCTAAATCAATTTCCCCGTTACGCACTATGTTATCTGCAGCTTCCATCTCTGAGGTTAGGCTTGTTTGATATCTGTGGTTTCAACTTTACCTTCACCGCCTAATGGCTTCTTCACTTTGCCGCGCGGATCTCCCCGCTTGTAATCGTATGCAACTACTATAGAATTTTTATCCAACAAAACACCCTGAAGTCTGCCATAGGGGCAAACAACAATACAAACCTGCTCCCGAAACCACCAATAAACGCAGAAGAAAACCGTTGAAAATGCAACTAGTGAAAGAAAGGTTCCGAGATGCGATGCGGGAGAACTTATATATTTTATCAGGTCATCCATTCCAATGATATATGCCAGGAAGAAATTCGATATGAGGAAAGAAATAATGTAGAACGCAATGAATTTGGCAGTTCGCTTCCTGATCTTCTCTGCGTTCCATGGCATTTTCTTTAGCAGCTTCTGCCGGGTAAAATCACCATCTATCCAGTATTCGACCTTCCTGAACACCATTTCCATGAAAACTGTTTGAGGGCACGCCCATCCGCAGAATGCGCGACCAAAAACCGCAGTAAACAAAATGATAAACACAATAAACGTTAGCATGCCAAGGCCGAAAATGAAAAAATCCTGGGGCCAGAAAACCATTCCGAATAAGATAAACTTCCTTTCAAAAATGTTGAACATGAACAGGGGGTGGTCCTGGTATTTGATAAAAGGCAAGGTGAAGAAAATTACAAGGTAAGCCAGGCTGAACCAGGTACGGAGCCGATAGTATCTGCCCTTTGGTTTTTTAGGGAAGATAAAATTGCGTTTACCCTCACTCGTTATAGTAGCGACAGAATCCCGGAAGCTTCCCTGTAATTCTTGTATTGCCATAATCAAATTCCCTTTTCGGCAGGAACATTATCTTTCGGAGCGGTTGAATCCGCCGCAGCCGGTGTATCGTTATAAAGATCACCCTGAGGAAGCTTTGCGTTAGGTGGATTGGTTCCTTCCATTGATTTAATATATCCTGCCAGTTGAACTATCTCCTTAGGAGAGAAGTTTTTTTCCCAAGCCTGCATTCCTTTGTCAGGATACCCATGTTTAATGGACATGTAAACGCCCGTCAGGGATCCTTTGTGCAGCCAATATTTGTCGGTTAAGTTTGGGCCAGCGCCGCCTTCCAATTGTTTACCATGACAACTCCAGCAACTCGCATTGTATATTGATGCCCCAGCTGCGAGGCCGGCCGCATCGGGCATTTCTAAATTAGATTCATCAATTCTTCCCGGGTCTTTTTCCTGGAATGCCTGAACTTGTGCTGCAGCCCTTTCCATCTCATAAACATATTCCTGGTGCGGATCCTTCCCGGAACCTAAAACGTGAAAGTGAAACATGTATATCACGGACGCAACAATAGTTATATAAAACCCATACTTCCACCATGGCGGTAGAGAATTATCAAGTTCGCGTATTCCATCATAATCATGATCGATGAGTATATCCTTCTCCCGTTCTACCGGAACAGCCTTGGTAAATATTTTGTTGTCAACCTTACGCCACCACGCTTTTAAGCTGCTTTCTTTTCCCTGCATTTCAGGTTGCAGTTCCACGCGAATTCGCCTTATCATAAAAACAAGAAAAGCAATTGTAACAAACTCGATGAACAGAACTGCAACGAAAAACCAAAAGGAAGTAGCCGACAAGCCTCCGTAATTTGAGCTTGCGGCTACAACCTTTGCATCCTGTCCAAATGAAAAAGATCCTGACATCACAAATAGTGCAAGCAGGGTTAAGGGTAAAACGGTCTTTCTCTTTTTTATCATCTCATTTATAAGGGTTACCAATACATTGCTCAGTCCCCAGATAACGAAGGCAAGAATTAAGGCGATAGCAACAAATACAAAAGCAACTGCATTATAGGATGGTTCCGTTCTGGCGGCCTCCGTGGTTTGCGCGATCGCCTGTGGTACAATCGCAAAGGCGACAAGTACCATCAAAACTTTTTTTAAATAATATTTTAAACTCATAAATGCGATTTAATTGTCATGAGCGGAGTTATCGTCGCTGGTTAATGGAATGCATGATATTTCTTTTATACTCTTCTTATCCAGCCTTACTACATACACAAGCAATGCAACAAAAAACAGGAAGAATACTAATAGTGAGAAGATCGGATAGAAAGCTGCATCCGTCATTGTTTCGGTGTATTGTTTTATAAACTTGAACATACTATTGAGGATTTTGGTGACCGATATCTGAACCAAGTCTTTGCATATAGGCTATAAGAGCGATTACCTCTTTGTGCGGCGCGATCCTGATACTATCTGCCAGGAGGCTGGATGAAATAGATGAAGCCTGCTCCATAAGAACTCCATTCGCTCTGCTGTCGAATCCATCAGGATAGGGAACACCTAATTTTTGCATTGCCCGAATTTTAGCTGGTGTTGTAGTAGTATCCAGGTTTTTGCTCAGCATGAATTCATATGGCGGCATTATAGAACCTTCGCTCATTGATGAGGGCTCACGGAAATGCCTGAAATGCCATGCATTTGATTTCTTTAAATTTCCTGTTCCTTCCCGTGCAAGATCCGGCCCTGTTCGCTTACTTCCCCACTGAAAAGGATGATCGTAAACAAATTCACCAGCTTTGGAATATTCACCGTACCGTTCAGTTTCGCTCCTGAATGGCCTGATCATTTGCGAGTGGCATGTATAACAGCCTTCACGAACGTAGAGATCACGCCCCTGCAATTCAAGTGGTGTATAAGGTTTAACGCTGCTTATTGTAGGAATGTTCGATTTTACAAGAAACGTTGGCATGAATTCTACCACGCCGCCTATCAGAATCACTATCAATGATAACACGAGAAGTTGTACCGGCCTGCGTTCAATTTTTCTATGCCAATGCTCTCCTTTGTGAGATGAAACCATCTTCGCCAATGGTGCGGCCTCTGCAGCCTCGTTTGCAACCAACTTACCGGCCCGCACAGTGCGGTATAAATTATAAAGCATTATCAGCGCACCAAGGAGATAAAGCGTACCTCCTAATGACCGCATTGCATAAAACGGTTTTAAATAGGTGACGGTTTCCAGGAAAGAATATTTGAGCTGACCGCTCTCGGTGAACTGCTTCCACATGCTGCTTTGAGTGAAGCCTGCCCAATATAACGGTACCGCGTAAAAGATTATGCCAAGGGTTGCCAGCCAGAAATGCGTGCTTGCAAGTTTCTTCGAGTGCAATGGTGTGCTGAATATTTTTGGAATGAGCCAGTAAAGGATCCCGAATGTTAACATGCCATTCCAACCAAGGCCTCCAACATGCACATGCGCCACGATCCAGTCAGTGTAATGGCTTATTGCACTGACAGATTTAAGAGATAGCATCGGGCCTTCAAAAGTAGCCATGCCATAGGCTGTTACCGCAACAACCATAAACTTCAAAATCACATCATCACGAACCTTATCCCATGCACCGCGCAATGTGAGCAAACCATTGATCATTCCTCCCCAACTGGGAAACAATAACATCACGCTGAAAACAACGCCGAGAGATTGTGCCCAGTTAGGAAGCGCAGTATACAGGAGGTGGTGTGGCCCCGCCCATATATACAGGAATATGAGCGACCAGAAGTGAATGATGCTGAGCTTATACGAATAAACCGGACGGTTAGCAGCCTTCGGTAAATAGTAATACATCAAGCCCAGGTAAGGTGTCGTTAGAAAGAAAGCAACGGCGTTATGCCCGTACCACCATTGAACAAGTGCATCTTGAACACCGGCATACCAGGAATAGCTTTTAAGGAAGGTAACAGGAATTTCAAAGGAATTAACAATATGAAGAACCGCAACGGTTACAAAAGTGGCAATGTAGAACCATATAGCTACATAAAGATGGCGTTCGCGGCGTTTAAGGATCGTACCAAACATATTCCATCCAAAAACAACCCACATTAATGTGATCGCAATATCTATCGGCCATTCAAGTTCTGCATACTCTTTACCACTGGTTGCCCCAAGAGGAAGAGTGATGGCAGCGGCCACTATAATAAGTTGCCATCCCCAGAAATGTATCTTGCTTAATACATCACTATACATTCTCGCTTTGCAAAGACGCTGAAGAGAATAATATACACCGAAAAAAATACCATTACCAACAAATGCAAAGATCACAGCATTGGTATGCAGCGGACGCAGCCGGCCGAAGGATCCGTACTGAGTAATATTCAGGGATGGGAATACCAATTGCAGAGAAACCCACAATCCGGCAAGCATACCCACCACGCCCCATATCATTGTGGCATATGCGAAATTTTTTACAATTCTGTTATCGTAGTAAAATTTTTCAACCTGCATCTTTATACTATTAATTTTTTTCCTGGGTTTCTACAGTTGTCTCGTTCTCGAACAGCATTCTTACCGAAGGCGTATAATCATCATCATACTGGCCTGCCCTTACATTCCAGAAGAATAGGATAAGGAAGGCGCCTGCGATGATCATGCTGATTGCTATAAGAATAAAAAGTACGCTCACATCTTTGTTTGAGGAGTCAAAAGTAAAATGGGGAAAAGAAGCAGGGAATGATGGGAGTCAAAGGCACTTATGACTTCAATCACTTTAATAAACCGCTTCTTTTAGCATTCCATGCGCACAACAAACCGGCAAGGGCAACAATTGAAATGGAACTCGCGGGCATAAGTATGGCTGCAACAAGCGGAGACAGCTTTGCCTGCATGGCGAAGGACAGTCCAACAATATTATACAGTATGGAAAGCGTAAATCCAATACTGATCATTCTTTTCGCCGACCGGCTATAATCAAGGAAAGACTTTAGTGAAGTAACGCGGCTTCCGTCAAGAATACCGTCACTTGCCGGCGTGAACCGGGCTGATTCATCACTTACAGCGAATGCTACATCGCTTTGTTTCAACGCCCCGGCATCATTCAACCCGTCTCCCACCATCAATACCTTTTTGTTTTCACCTTGCAGTTTTTGAATATAGGCCAGCTTATCCTGCGGAGTTGCGTGAAAATGTGTAATAAGATCATTTCCAAAATACCGGCTAAGCCTGCTCTGCTCTGCAGCATTGTCGCCTGACAACATATGAATTTCATATCCTGCATTGCTGAGGCTCCATATCATACGCTTAAACCCCGCACGATATTTATTGCGCATCTCAAAAAAGCCTTTGCCTTTCCCGTCTATGTTTACATATACACGGGCGCCATCCGCAAAGCCGTTATCATCAAAACCTCCCGCAAATGAAGGCGCACCTATCCGAAGAAGTTTATTATTTACTTTAGCTACAAGACCCTGACCACTATATTCCGCGAAATCGTTCAACTCAAGGCGGGTATCGGTATCATCTGTGATGCTATTTGAAACCTGAACACTAAGTATATGTGATGATTGTGAAGTAAGCCTTTTTACGCTCGCTTCCTCTAACTTCGATAATCTTTCACCCATGAACCGAACCTCGCCTGTCATGCTTTCTGTAACCGTTCCTGTTTTATCAAACACGATCGTGTTAACTCCCGCCAGTTTTTCGATCACGAGGGAATTTTTAAGATATAATTTGCCGCGACCAAAATAACGGAGCATTCCTCCAAAAGTAAATGTAGAAGAAAGCAGCAAAGAGCACGGGCAGGCAACTATCAGCATTGCGGTGACAGCCGGGAAAATCTTGGACGGATCATTAAAGAACCAAAAAATGCCCGTAAGAAAGGTAAGAGAAAGTAAAACAATTGTGAAATACCGGCTCCATGGGTGAACGAATGATTCGCTTCTATCCTCTTTACTTTTAAATATTTCATTATTCCACAAGCCGGTAATGTAGCTTTGCGACGGAGCTTTTATCACTTTCAGCATCACTCTTCCTGCTTTCTGCTTACCTCCGGCGTACAAAATATCGCCCGGCTTCCGGGTCACAGGGCTATTCTCCCCCGTTACGAAACTGTAATCTATCAAAGCTTCACCATCCTCAAGAACAGAATCTGCAGGCAGCATTTCTTCCGCTCTTAACACTACTGTATCCCCTACCTCGAGCTTTGTAACAGGGATGTTCATCTCTTTCCCGTTCCTACTAACGGTAACGCCTAGTGGAAAATAAGACTGATAGTCCCGGTCGAACGCTATTGCATTGTTTGTTTTCGCCTGGAACCATCTTCCTACAAGCATAAAGAAAATTATTCCCGATCCCGAGTCAAGAAATCCCGCACCGGTGCCAGTAATGATCTCATAATAGCTTCTGCCAAAGGTCATCAAAACTGCAAGGGCTATGGGCACATCAATGTTCAGATGTTTTTGACGTAATCCTTTAAACGCGGAAACAAAAATAGAAGAGGCTCCAACGAACAAAACGGGAAGTGAAAGTGCGAAGATCAACCATGTAAAAGTTTCCTG
Source organism: Bacteroidota bacterium (assembly GCA_023433345.1). GTDB lineage: Bacteria > Bacteroidota > Bacteroidia > Chitinophagales > Chitinophagaceae > Ferruginibacter. The sequence goes on from JAEZDA010000014.1 coordinate 22,613, forward strand.
CAAGCCTGCCTCAATAATTCTACCCGAGGAAAAATATTCAGGAAAGCTTAGCATCATAATATTTGAGAAACAAAATCCCGACAACCCAAGATGAAATATTCTCTTCCTGTTGCCATGTTTATCTTCTTTTGGTTTTGCTTCCTGCATATTTATTGTGGGCTCATATCCAACAAAGGCCAGCAGTTCTACCACAGAGCGCAAAGAAATTTTTCCGGGATCAAATGATATGAAAACCTCCTTCTTGTAAAAGTTCACTGTACTTTGAATGATTCCTTCTTCTATGCGATGGAGATTTTCCAAAAGATAAATACATGATGAACAATGAACCTGAGGCAATTCAAATAATACATTTATCTGGGAATCACTTCTGAAACGGGCAAGGCGGTTGATCACCGATTCATCATCCAGGTAGGCAAAATTTCCGGAAATAAATTTGCCCCTGGCCTTTATGCCCGGGTTCTTATCGAATTTATAATAGGCGCAGAGATTGTTTTCGTCAAGAAGAAGAAAAACCTGCCTGCATCCTCCGCAGCAGAAAGAATGCTCTCTAACAGTAATGGTTCCGTTGCAAGGATCACCGCAATGGAAGCACCGTATCTTTTCCGGGGTTTCGATATAGCTTGATTTTTATTTGCGCAAACTTAGGTTCCGGTTCCTGTGTACAAGATGAGGTGTGTCAATCAGGCTCATGATTCTGCGCAGACCGGCATTCAAGGAAGGTGAATGACAAGGATCATATTAAATATACTGTGAGGATGACCTGTGTCATTGCACAGTTAGTTGCCTGTTCAGATCTTTCCACTTTAAAACCAAACAGCAATTAATATGAAAAGGAAGATACAAAACGCGATTTCAGCAATGATACTATTGTTTGTCGTTTCATGCAATCAATCTTCTACTGAAAAGCCGTCAGACAGCACTGCCCAGGTAAACGAATCTTCAACAATTGCCGCAGGGCAAAGCGGCGTAGTAGATGATCAATCCGCAAAGAATGTAGTTCAAATCGCGGCGGGAAGTAAGGATCATACCACTCTTGTAGCTGCCGTAAAGGCCGGGGAGTTAGTTGATGCATTGAGCAATGCCGGCCCTTTCACCGTGTTTGCACCTACTAATGCTGCCTTCGACAAATTGCCGGCCGGTACTGTAGATGATCTCCTTAAACCGGCAAAAAAAGAGGATCTCAGGGATATCCTGCAATATCATGTTTCATTGGGCGTGTTTAAATTAGAAGCACTGCAGGATGGACAAGTACTTGGGCAGGTGAACGGCGGCAATGCAACCATCCATATCAAGGACGGGAAAACTTTTATCAACGACGCACAAATAGTTGCATCGATACCAGCATCAAATGGAATAGTGCATGTTATAGATGGAGTGATACTTCCTTCGGCAAAATAGCTAACACCCACAGGGTAGTAACATGCGTATTTACCCAACGCATTTTTAAACTACCCTGCTTTCCATTCTTCCCGCTTGTCAATTACATTGACGTAGCGGGATTTTTTATTTTTCCCGGTACTTAAAACGCAGAATGATCATTATAATATTGATGGCAAGTGATATAGAGTTTGCAAGGATAATTGGAAGGTCATCGCGGGCAATGCCATAATATATCCATAAGGTTATGCCTGAAATCAATACGATCAACATTAATAGAGAAACATCTTCAGCCTTCTTTTCCTTATAAGTTTTTATAACCTGGGGCAACATCGATATTGCCGTAAGCATACCTGCAACTAAACCGATCAGGGAAGTGATATTCATATCGGCAAAAAATTTGATCACAATACAGTTTCTATTTATTGAATATAACCTATTCAAAACTGTGCCTAATGAAGAGACAAAACACTAATCCGGAAATAACCAGCAAAACAATTGGAAGAAATAAATTTTTCCCGAATAGTCGCCTGCCACTTATCATTTATAGGAGTGCCCTTAATCTTCCCGAACAAAGAAACAAGGCAGCCGAGATTGTTCAAAAAATATTTTTAAGGAACAACTGGGGAAACACCTGGCGTAACGGAATCTATAACTTTCATCACTATCATAGCAATACTCATGAATGTTTGGGCATATCATCAGGAGATGCACGGGTGATCTTTGGCGGAACAGGCAAAAGGAGCATAACGGTTAGTCGTGGAGACGTTGTTATCATTCCGGCCGGAATGGCCCACATGTGCATTGAGTGTTCTGAGAACTTTGAATGCATTGGTGCATACCCGAAAGCACAGAACTACGATATCAATCATGGAAATAACGAAGAGGAATTTAAGAGTTCACTTGCTCAGATAGCAAAAGTAGGTATGCCACAGTTTGACCCGGTATATGGCAAGGAAGGTTTTTTAAAAAGCTATTGGAAAAATGCAGAGAATGCGTGAAAGCTGGTGGCACGATGATTGACGACATTTAATATCATTTAAATTTTCCAGTTATGGCAGACAGTAAAAACATTCGTGATGGTCGTGACAGGTCCAAAGTTGACATCAACGACCCATCTGAAATAAAAAAAGTTCAGCAAAAATTTCCCGAAGTTGCTCAGGAGCAAATTATGAATGCGATCAGGAAAGCGGGCCCGGTTCGTGAGAACATATACGATTTTCTGAAAAAAGCAAAGGCCTGAGTATTATTTACCCGAATCAATTATTTACGCCTGGCAGCTTTACATGCTTTTAAAAACTCACCCAGGGCTGCCAGCGTATATTCTTCCTGAACTTTCTTAGCGGTTGCTGCAGCGGAAGTTATCTTGCCACTCCTCAAAGTTTTTCCATTAAAAGCAATTGCATAACAGGCGAACAAACCTTCGTCTGTATGCGGCGGCATCTCAGTGGCATATCCCGTAATTCCGATCGCCCAATTACTTGAAAACATTTTACAACAGGCTTCAGCCATTTGAGATGATACTTCTATTGACACGCAATTTGAGGCGACAGCATCCGAAAGATTCACATTGAGATGGAAATATTTCTGCGCCAGATTATAAACTGTGATGCCTCCCATAAAGAATAAAGACGCGCCCTCACCTAGTGAAAGCGCCACCTGTAGGGATCCCGACGTTACGCTTTCCGCTACCGAGACAGTTTGCTTCTTTTGAATCAGAATCTTCCTGATATCATCAATAAGTTTCTCTAAGATCTTACCACTCATTGCTGTTCAAAGATTTTAAAGTTTGATATTTGGAAAACGACACTATTCACCCAAAATCTTTTCCAGATCTTTAATGGCCCTGTTCATATTGATTCCTTTCCCTAATACAGGTTTAAAAAGGTCTCCGAATTCTTCTACACGCTGCGGCGCATTGAAAATATTAAAGTCAGACATTTTGAGGCCTTTCTTTACCTCATCCCATTGCAAGGGCATTGAAACAGTGGCGCCGGGTTTGGGTCGCACCGAATAGGGAGCTGAAACTGTTGCCTGTGGCCGGTTCTGAAGGAAATCGATATACATCTTCCCTTTCCTGTCTTTCACAGCCCTTTTGATGCTCGTGAAGGATGGAATTCGTTCATTAACAATGGTGGCAATAGCGCGGGCAAATTCCCTCGATTGCTCATAGGTATATTTCGCACCTAAAGGAATATAAATATGGATGCCCTTTGAGCCGCTTGTTTTCGGGTACGCGTCCACGTTAATTTCGTCCAGCAATTGTTTAGTAACCAAAGCGGCTTCAATTACCTGCGCAAAAGTAGTGCTGCCGGGGTCAAGGTCTATAATGCACCAGTCAGGATAATCTTCCTTTTTCACGGTGCTGTGCCAGGGGTTCATTTCGATCGCACCCAGCGATGCCATATACAGCAGGCTTGCCTCATCTTTAGCAACAAGATAATTTCTTACACGACCATCTGAATCGCTTTCATACTGATAAGTTTCTACCCATGAAGGCGCCTTTCCTGTTACATCTTTATAAAAAAAAGCCTCACCCTCGATGCCGTCAGGGTGCCGCAACATAGATTGTGGCCGGTTCTTCAAATAAGGAAGAATGTAGGGAGCAATCTGATAATAATAGTTCAGGAGATCCCGTTTAGTGATCTTTTCTTTAGGCCAATAAATTTTGCTCAGGTTCGAAAATTTCAATTCATGGCCGTTTACTTTTCTAACCTGGGTTTCATCAGTAGGGTTTAAAAATGTTCGCCTCTTCTTTTCATCAGCGGGCTTAACTATGGCCGTAGACGTTTTCTTTTTAGCAACAGATGTTTTCTGAGGCTTTTCTTCGATCACCTGCTTCGCGTTCTTATCTGTTCTCATCCCTTCAAAAGACGGGTGACGCATGATGCCATCCGTAGTCATTTCCGTGAAGCTTACCTCACAAACAAGTTCGGGCCTTAGCCACGTGGCAGTGGCCTGTGGCGGGTTTGGCCTGAAGCGCGAGGGCTTATTTATATCGGGTATCTCCTCAAACGGCGGCTTCTTCGCAATATATTTTTTAAACAAAGCAAGCATTTCCTTTTGCATTTTATCGTTAAAACCCGTGCCCACCTTGCCTGTATACCGCAGCCTTCCGTTTTCGTATACACCTACCAGTAAGGCACTAAACAACTTGGAGCTGTCATTGTTTTTCGTAAAACCACCTATTACCATTTCCTGCCTCTTGTTTGCTTTTATTTTAAGCCAGTCTTTCGAACGATTTCCTGAAGTGTAGGTGCTTGAACTTCGTTTCGCCATAATTCCTTCCAGGCCAAGATTCTTTGCCGCTTCAAAGAAATCGAGCCCCGACTCTTCGAAGACCGTGCTAAGCCTTATTAAACCTTCAGCCGGAATATTTGCTTCCAATATTACACGACGGTCAGATAGAGGAAGACCAGTGAGGTCCTTTCCTTCCAGCCACAGTATATCAAATACATAAAAGTAGAGATGCCCGTCTTCCTCGCTTCTCCAGTTTTGAAGTGCGCCGAAATTTGAAATGCCATCATCGTTCACCACCACAACCTCTCCGTCAACAATTGCATTGAGATTCCACTTTTTAAGTGCGGCGACTATCGGGTAGAACTTTTCATCAAATGATTTATCATTACGCGAACGCAAGGAAATATCTCCTTTATTCATGAATGCCATGGCGCGGTATCCATCCCATTTCACCTCGAACATCCAACCTTCCTCGTCAAATGGTTTGTCAACCAGGGTTGCAAGCATTGGCTTCAGCGCAGCGGGAAATTTAGAAGAAGGCGCTCCACCTAATAATTTTGAAACTGCATCTTCCCGTTTCCCCAACTTTAATTTCGGTTTTGCATCAGCCTTCTTTGTCTTTGTATTGTTCGGAACGGTCTTTTCCGATTTCGGTGATGATGCTGCCTTTGACTTAGATTTATAAACGTTGTTAGAAGTTTTGCTGATCTGCTCCAGGGTTTTTTTGGATATAACGGATTTGTCTTTCATTGAAATATCATCCTTCGACGCATAACGGTCTTCAAGCTTGAAAAGCAGCCATGCATTTTCCCCCCGGCCTTTAGCTTTTACGAGGGCAAAATCTCCCTTTAATTTCTTACCGCGCAGGGTAATCTTGATCTTTCCGGAATAGAGCTGATGAAGTAAATTTTTTGTCAACGACCTTTTATCGCCATCCTTTCCTTCTGCGGGTTCGTAAAAGCCTTCATCCCAAACTATAACCGTTCCCGCACCGTAACCGCTCGGAATTATTCCCTCGAAATCTTTGTAATCGTAAGGATGATCTTCAACCATCATTGCAAGCCGCTTTACATCAGGATCGGTTGAAGGCCCCTTGGGCACAGCCCAACTTTTCAGCACTCCTTCCATTTCCAAACGGAAATCGTAATGAAGATGCGAAGCGGCATGCTTTTGAATTACAAACCGCAGCTTTTCCTTTTCGGGTTTGCCACCAGTCGGCTCCGGTGTTTCTTTGAAATTTCGTTTCTTACGATATGCTGCTAAGGCCATCTTTTTAGCTGAATTTTCTGTACCGGGAAGTCATCTATATACATGCCAAATTGAATAGGGTTTCGTTCATAGTTACAGAATACGCGCCTTTCACGCCATGCAGTTTACCTCAGGGAGTCGCTGCAAAGTACTGTCCTTCCCGCGGACCAGAGGTCATAATGCAGGTGCACACCTTTTAACCTCCGGTTTCAGAATTTGCAGCGTCAACGGGTTTAGATTGTGGAGAGCGGTGTTGCCTTAGAAATATCGATAACACTACAATAGCAAACACTGATAAAAATTCGCTCTGCCAATTTTGAAGGGATTCAAACCAGAACCGGGATCCGCTCATATACTCCATAGCTTCCAAAGAACCTAATCCCGCACTAAGCCGTTCCTGGTTTTCATCCATCAGGCTTCCTTTAAAATGAAGAATAAAAGAAACTACAAACAACAGAAATAAAATAATAGAAAGTGAATTTTTATAAAGCGTCAGCACCAACCCTCCGCTCTTCACCGCTGCAGGGGCGCCCTTCCGGTTGGGATCGGGCTCGCGGTCTACTTCTTCAACCTTATCCGGATCTTTCGATTCCGAAGATCCTTTTTGAAACAGAAAAATAGTAAGCACAACAAACAAGGCCATTTGTAAAAATTCACTTTCCCAATTCTCAAAAGTAGACTGGATAAAATGGCCTGAGCTGCTGTATTCATAAAACGAAACAGGATTCTTACCTTCTTCGATCAGCATCTCATTATAGGTGCTGTGACCAGTTAACCATTGGCCGGTTAGAGATACGATGAAAAGTAGAAAAAAGACAATTGATAAACTGTTATTCCTTAAGAAAGATTTCATTGCAGTTTTTTTCTTAGCAGTTGCGAAATCTTTGCCAATAAGATTAAGGATTGATTCTTTATACGCGCCAATGTCCCGCGAATTCCCCAACCGCCATTGCTATATACGAGCTGCCGGCCCTTTTAATGAGTGGTCTAAGGTTTGCACTTATACCGGTATTCCAAACAAAAAACAAATTATTTTATGGCTACGCAAACAAAAAGCAGCAGCAGAAGCAAATCAGCTCCGGCAAAAAAATCGGCCGCTAAATCGTCGCAAAGAACCAATGGACAAAGCTCCCAGAAGTCGAAAGGAAATGCAACTCCAAAAGCGGGTGGCCAGAGTTCTTCCCAGCTTGAGAAATTTTTCGTAGACGCCCTTAAAGATATTTATTGGGCAGAAAAGGCATTAACGAAGGCTCTGCCTAAAATGAAAAAAGCAGCGACTACTGAAGAGTTGAAAACTGCGATCGATGAACATACTGCACAAACCATGGAACAGGTTGCCAGGTTAGAAGAGGTTTTTGAAATGATGGGTAAAAAAGCTCAGGCTAAAAAGTGCGAGGCAATGGAAGGACTCATTAAAGAGGGTGAAAGTGTTGTTGAGGAAACTGAAGCAGGCAGCATGACACGCGATGTAGGTATCATCATTTCTGCACAAAAGGTAGAGCATTACGAAATCGCAGCATATGGTGGGCTTGCTCAACTTGCCCGTGTAATGGATCGCGAAGATGTGGCCGAAATACTCGAAACAACGCTTGAAGAAGAAAAAGAAACGGATGCTCTACTTACGGGAATCGCGGAAGGCGGCATCAACTGGGGAGCCGAGGAAGAGGATGAAGATGAAGAAGAGGAAGAAGAGGAAGATGATGATGATGAAGCATAGTCATCTGAAAAATGAACTTAGATTTTCAAACCTTACGCGGGCATCCTGCTCCTAAACATTTAATATGAAACCGAATCAACGGTATACGCTTATCACAGGCGGTTCAGAAGGTATTGGCCTGGAACTGGCAAAACTTTTCGCACAGGATGGTCATAACCTTATACTTGTTGCAAGAAGCGAGCAAGACCTCCAATCTGCAAAGCAGCAATTAGCTGAAACGGGAATTGAGATTGTAACTATTGTTAAGGATCTTTTTGAAAAGGACGGCGCAAGCGATCTGGCAAGAGAAATTGAGGAGCGGGGATTTATTGTTGATGTTTTGGTGAACAATGCCGGGCAGGGAGTGTATGGATTATTTGAAGAAACTGATATCGAAAGAGAATTAGACATCGTTCAATTGAACATAAGTTCCCTGCTTGTGCTTACCAAAGCCTTTTTGAAACCAATGCTTACCCGCGGTGAGGGAAAAATTCTTAATCTTTCATCTATAGCAAGCAAATCCCCCGGGCCCTGGCAATCTGTATATCACGGTACCAAGGCCTTTGTACAATCCTTTACAGAAGCATTAAGAAGTGAGGTTAAAGAAAAGGGAGTCACCGTTACCGCATTATTGCCGGGTGCAACGGATACTGATTTTTTCCAAAAAGCTGATATGCTTGATTCCAAAATTGTGCAGGATAGAGACAAGCTCGCGGACCCCGCAGATGTTGCCCGCGACGGGTATGATGCTTTAATGCGCGGTGATGACAAAGTTGTATCGGGAATTAAAAACAAGGCAATGGTTGCAATGAGCAATATGATGCCCGACAGCGTGGCGGCAGAAGCTATGAAAAAGCAACAGGAACCCGCAAATGAAAACAAAAGAAAATGAAAGCAGCAGTAATTCATGCACCAGGAAAAGTATCCTGCGACACGGTGGACGATCCGATTATAAAGGACTCCCGTGATATAATATTGAAAGTGACCGCTACGGCGATCTGTGGATCCGACCTTCATATATACTCCGGAGGAATTCCCCAACCGCGCCCCATGGTTCTTGGCCATGAATTCATGGGCATAGTTGAAGAAACAGGCAAAGATGTAACTAATTTGAAGAGAGGCGACAGAGTTGTTGTACCGTTTCCTATTGCATGCGGTAATTGTTTTTTCTGCAACATGCACATTCCGGTGAACTGCGAAAACAGTAATCACAACTACGGACCTGAAGGTGGACTGGTAAAACAAAAGGGAGGAGCTCTCTTTGGCTACACAGATCTTTATGGAGGATACGATGGTGGCCAGGCACAATTTGTAAGGGTTCCGTTTGCCGACTTTGGCCCCAGGAAAGTTCCTGACAGCTTAACCGATGAACAGGTTCTGTTTCTCACGGATATCTTCCCTACCGGTTACACTGGTGTTGATTGGGCACTTATCACAGGCGGCGAATCAGTGGCGATTTTTGGAGCGGGGCCGGTAGGAATTATGGCTGCAAAGGCAGCGAGGCTGAGAGGAGCAGAAAAAGTTATAATCGTGGACACTCTTCAATATCGCTTAGATATGGCGCAAAAGGCGGCAGATGTTGAGACGATATTGTGGAAGGATGCTGATGAAGTTGTTGAAGAGATCCGCAGCAAAACGGAAGGCCGGGGAACCGATGTTTGTATCGAAGCTGTCGGTTTTGAGCCTGACAGGAATTTACTCGACAGGGCGAAAGCTGTTATCAATTTTGAAAAAGGATCAACCAAGGTATTAGAAGCGTGTATGAGTGCCGTTAGGAGAAGCGGAATAGTTTCAGTACTGGGGGTTTATCCTGTTTCCTACGACAACTTTCCGATCGGCCAGTTTTTCGACAAGGGAATAACCTTACGAGGCGGACAGGCACCTGTACATAAATATATAGATGCATTACTTGCATATGTAGAACAGGGTAAGGTTAGGTTAGATGACATCATCACACACCGTTTACCTCTTACCCAGGTGGCGGAAGGATATGCTAAATTTAAAAAGAAGGAAGATAATTGCGTAAAAGTAGTCCTGGATCCCTGGGCTGTTTGATTTTTAAAGTGAACAATAAGAAACGGGCCGGCAGAGATGCCGGTTTCGTTTTTTTTAACCTTCCCGATTCGTTCATTCCGAATAGCTTAAAACGCCGTTCTCTACCCTGGCTGGTGATGTAAAGGGGTGTTCAGTTTCTTTTCCTGCATTCATAATATGCCACACCGTCCAACCATTTGCTTTCAAATAATCCGCAATAAGAGAGCGGTGACAGCTCCACCATACTGCTTCCGAGCACATAAAAGCAGTTCGGCTTTCCGACGCTAACATTTCCAGCTGGATAACAGCTTTCTTAAATTCATCGGTTTGCATATAATCGGCGTAACCGCGAAAAGCACTATTGCGCCAGTTTGTATTGATGGAATCAGGCAGGGGCTTTCTCCTGCCCCCAAGCTCTTTAAAATGAAAATATCCAATGTCGGCCTTTCTTAGGGAGGCTGCGAGTGAATCACTGTTGAATTGAGGAAACTTTCTCGAGCCGGGAAAATTTCTTACATCAGCAAGGGCTTTTATACTAAATGATCGGAGAATTTGCAGAAACTCATCAATGCTTCGTGTTGAATGCCCGATCGTCCATACTAACTTTTTCTTTTCCATGATCAATTTGCGTGTATACAGCAGTTCCAAAAAGATACCATTTTTGCATCAGAGTTAAAAACGATCAATTAGCCGGATATAATATTATTTCAGCCGGATAACATTTTCGTGTAGGCCTTAGGGTTATGATCCTTTGCCGAACAAAAAAGGGGCATTTGAAAATAACTTAATACATTCGGTACTCAAACCAAACAAAGAAAAGATGAGTCCGCTTAGAATTTACATTCCGCTGATCTTTGTGATACTTTTTGTGGCCTGGATATTATACAGGCTACTCATAAAAAAAGATCTTTCAAAAAACAAGCCGGGGCTTTATACAGGAATCGTCTTCATCGCCGTATGGGCTTGCATCTATTACTTTTTCCTGAAATAACCGCTTTTAAATTCGAGAGCCCGCAACATTTCATGCTTAGATGAACTTTCGTTAAATTGCTGTTGCTTATTTTTGAAAATTAAAGTGTTGATATATGGCAAAGGCAAGAAAAGGAGTTATGATTTTAGAGACCATGACCTCACGATTAAATCGTACGCCGGGGAAGAAAAGGTGCCTGGTTCATGATGAAGTTTATGACACCATCTGCAAGGCTTGCAAACGTGAATACAGCCGTGAGCATTACAGGAAGAGAAAGGATCCCTTTGCCTGATTAGCGCTGCTGATAAAGTGAATTCAATGAAATTACTCTGGTTTCAGTTCACATTTTCTCCTGCTTCCAGCTTCTTTATCATAGTTTCCACAGAACTTTTATTTAAGCTGTCGGGAGCCAGAGGTAAAGCTTTCTCCGCGTAACGCCTGGCTTTTTTATAATCGGCCACTGCTGAATAGCCTCTCGTCATCCCAATTAAGGAAGTAAACTGATCGGGAAACTTTTTATAGTTGAATTGAAATATTTCCATTGCTTCCTGCGTTCGGCCCTGGGAAACAAGATTGCGCGCATAGTTATGCAGTTCGTTCATTCCACCTAAGGGAAGTGCATCTCTTATAATTCGGCGGCCTTCATCTTTCCTTCCAAGCTTTTCCAGCAATTGAGCCCTGGTAACTTTCGCGGGAAATTGATTGTTCCCTCCAAATGTAGCGCTGGTGGCTGAATCAGACCATTGCAATGCCTGCTCGAGGTTTACATTTCTTTGTAAACACCACTGAGCCGCCTGGTTCCATGGCAGCCAATAAAATCCTCTTTGGGTTCTTAGCTCAGTTCTAAAGGATTCAATTTGGTGTTTGATATAATCAGTTTCAACACGAAAAGGGATTTTCAACTTCTCCCAAAAGAGCGAAATAGTTGCAGCGTTTTCTGTTTGATCACTGAATTCATATTTGAGCCATTCAACCTTGTTCGAAATCCTTTCGGGTTTTACATTCACTCTTAATGCATCTTCTGCCTGATTGTAATAATAGCTTCCCCAATCTGTAGCCACGCTTGAAAAAATGACAGTGGATTCTTCGGGTGAATATGCTATAAAAAAACCGTACTTCCCTTTCTTTAACGGGCTGCCATTAATTATCACATCATTTGAAAACTCAATAGTGGTAGACTCATTGGCTCCTGCACGCCAGGGAGAAAGCCCGCCTGAACCAAAACCCTGATCGATATATCCCACCGGAATGAGATCTCCCCAGATCTTTCCCTCCCGACCCTTAACGGCCGGCCTGCTATAATTGATTAAAATATCTGTGAGACCTACCCGCTCCCCTATCACGGCCTTCTTATTTCCACCAGACGGCAGTTGCGTGAGTGTTATTTGTGCCGAGGGCGAGTAAGACCTTATAACCAGAACAGACAGAGCAACAAGAAACTTCATAAATATTGTTTCTATAAATTTCAAAATTCGTGAAGTGTGCCTCTGAATTTTTATACTGATGTTCAATAACCTGCAACCGGCGGTTAGTGAGGTGGATGAACGGAGATCATCATGAAAGAATCAATAAAATTTAAACGCTTTTTAATCCACAGCTCCTTCGGAAATTTCCTTTACAAGCTGCAACGCTTTTGGGAAGACTTCAGAAAAGAAAGCTTCATGACTCTCTACTATGTCCACCTCCACATTTAATTTCGTGGATCCTTCCACTTCTTCCAAAAAATATTTCTCCCGGGCTCCGGACCATTTTTTCGTTTCTTCATCCTGAGGTTGATCAACATTCTCTTTTACAACTCCCAAATGTTGGAACACCATGGTTCTATTCGGTTCCATCTTTTCGATCATACTGTACATTCCGCCTCCTCCAGGCCCGAGAAAACGAACCTTTTCACCTTCTTTCAGTGAGCCTGCTTCCATATAAGATCCTTCGTGGAAAACCGAGGTCCACTTTCTGTAATGCGCATCATTCCAAAGCGAGTTCCAAACTTTATCACGAGGTGCATTGATGTTTACAGTAAAATGTTTTGTGATCATAATAACGAAGATTTGTTTTGCTAAAATACCATGATGCGGTGAAATTTCTTTTCATAAATCTTTCATCTCACACAATCGTTTCCCAGATAACAAATCATTCCCAACCGGCAAGTTCATCAGGCGTACAAACTATCTCCATCAACGGGAAAAGCTCGCGTTCTTCAAACCGGATATGTTTTTCAAGCAGAACGCCCAGTGCATGAAGATCTTCACCCGTAGCCGCTTCTCTGATGTTATCAAACAACCTTTCCAATAGCTGATGGTCATTTAAAACCTGCGTAATGTGCGTTTGAAGCCTTTCATAATGAAGTAAAGAATGGTACAGCTTTTCCTCTTTTAAGAAATGTGGTTTGATGTGGCTGTCGAAGTGCCGTATTGCATATTCGCGTTTTTCGTCCTGGGTGGAAGGAAGACCTTTATATGCAGGAGCATCCTTTTGCAGAAGCCTTGAAAGGATCAGGCTTTCATGATGATCTCGGGAGAGCGGTACAAGGGACGGGTGTCTTTTCATCAGAGGTCTTTTCTATTAAATTTTCTCACAGACAATATCAGCGGAATCAAAGCCCAAAGCATCAACACGGCAATTGCAATGGTAAAACCGGTCACGGTTCCGAAAAAGTCTTTGAATACTGCACCGGTATATCCCATCATTGCAGAAACATCCATCTTTAATAATATAAGTATTCTGCCGAGGTCTACAGGATTTAAAGCGCTGACACCAACCATAGCTTTCTCCAGGGGATAGTCTGCAAACTGAAACAAAATGAATAATACCAATCCGTCAAACACCAGGGAGAAATATAACCAAAGCAGCATTACCACTCCTATCCCCTTCGCTTTATCGCGGGTAATTACAGCAGCGAGCGTGGCGATTGACACGAATATTAGTGAAAGTAACAGTCCGACTGCAAGCATTATAAAACCTGTTTCGGTAGCCTCGTAAATGAGTATGGGAATTCCGGCTCCAATAAAAAAAGCAAGGCATAATGCAGTTGCAAGGCCGGCAAACATGCTTATCCAGATCGTTCTCCGTTTTAAGGGCTGGCTTACAAGCAATTCAAGAAATTCGGCGCTATTGTAAACGTAGATAGCAGAAAATAAAACGGAAACCAATGGCACTATTATAAGAATAATGTTCAGCAGGCTGAGCAATCCCTTCGTTGTATTGTCTTCAAGGTTAAATATACTCAGGGAGAGAAGCAACAGGAATGCCGTATACGCCATTACTATTTTGTTCCTGAGAATATCGATTATCACATATTTAATTATCTTCTTCATCTACTTATAATTGATCATTACGCTTGCAATAGCCTTGGCAAGTTTCTCCTGGCCCGTGTCTTCACGCAGGGCTTCAATGGATTTATGAAAAATAAGTTTTCCTTCCTGCATGTAAATAACCTGCGTAACGAGATCATCCAGATCGCTTAAAATATGCGAAGTGATCAGTACAAGTTTGTTCTTTGATTTCTCGCGGATTATTTTTTCTTTTAAGATCTCAGTTGAAACAGGATCCAGCCCGGCAGTTGGCTCATCCAATATCAGCACTGGCGGATCAAACAGGAAAGCAAGTGAAGCGCTAACTTTCTGCCTTGTACCGCCGGAAAGTGTGCGCATTCTTTTGTTTCGCAAAGCGTCGAGGTTAAAGGCCTTTATGAGTTCTTCATCAAGAGATTGCTTCTGCTGCCCGCGAATATCCTTCATCATATCAAGCACCTGGCCTATTGTCATGTTCTCCGGGTAGCGTCCGATTTGTGGCATGTAGCCGATCTGGCTTCTGTACTTCCAATCGTGGGAGATATTTTTATCGTTGAAGGTGATGAAGCCACTGTCGCTCACCACCATACCCAGCAGACATTTGATAAAGGTCGTTTTACCGCTACCGTTAGGGCCTATCAGCGCAATACATTCTCCGCGGTTACATTTAACCGAAACGTTGTCCAGCGCGGTCAGCCTCCCAAATTTCTTTGTCACATTACTTGCAATAATCATCACAACACGGGTTTCATAAGTGGAAAATCATCTTTCAGGTTCTCAGGTGTAATAGAGGGCAATACTTTTTCAGTTTTATCAAGCAGCGAGGCCATAAAACTCCTGAAGAGTATCATGGCAGGTGGATTCTGTTCTATTATCATTGCATATAAGCTGACAGGCCTGTAAGGAATATCGCCAACCTTATCACGGTTGATATCATAGCCTTCATATTTATCCCAGTAATTATTTTTAAAATGATTAAGAACAAGGCTACCATTGGTGCCCACATCAAAGGTGTTTCCGATGAAATCGTTATTCACCACATTCATATCCATACAGTTCGCCTGCATCTTCATCGCCCAGCCGTTTTTACTGAAAAGGTTTTTAGATATGTTGATCCTGCTCGCTCCCTCCATATAAATTCCCACAGTATTTTTTTCGAAGGTATTTCCTTCCACATGGCTGTCTGTGATCTCTTTAAGTAACAATCCGTATGCTGCATCGCCCCAGTTTTCATCAAAATGATTATTATACATTTTAACTTCCCGGGAATACATTACAGCAACGCCGGCACCATTACCGGTAAAGCTATTACTGATGTAAAAGTTTCGGTGACTGAACATGAAGTGAAGCCCGTAACGAATATTATGCGTCAGGGTATTATTTACAATCGTTGAATTGGTAACAAATTCGAAGTACATCCCATCCCGGTGGCCATTCACCTTATTACCAACTATTACCAGGCTGTCGCTTTTCCATGCATGAATTCCGTTGCCACTCTGCTGTTCGATCTTGTTTGATGACATCATCCTGTTCCCTATCACTGAGCAGTTCTTCCCATACTGGATATAAATTCCAAAGAAGGTTTCTTCAATGATGTTGTTTTTGATAACAACATTTTCCGCATCGTAAACTTTTATCCCGCCCATATCTACAATGCTTGAAACTCCGGATCTTACAATTTTAAATCCTTCAACAAGTACATGATCTGCTTTCACGGAAACGACTTCATATTTTTTTTCGCCATCCAGTAAGGGATAGCCGATTCCCTTTAGCACGATTTGTTTATCGATCACGAGGTTTTGCTCTTTGTAATTTCCTGCTTCCACCAACACGGTATCACCATCCTTTGCAGATGCAAGCGCAGCCTTTATCGTTTTGAAAGGTTGTAGCTTTCCCACGCGAAGTACCTGGGAAATGGCGGGTTGAGCTAAACAAAACAGAACCGTTATCAACCAAATTTTAATCATGGCTTGAGATCATTCCAGGTTATAATTTCACCCTGGTTTTGTGATTGAACTTTCTTCAACGCATCTTTATTTCCAAATGCTGCCACATTTCCGTTCATCGGGCTTTTAAGTTTTTCACTTCGCAAAAACGAAGCAGTGGAAACATCCAGCAATTCATGCGGTTCATCAAAATCGGTGACGAAGATACCCTGCACCTGTCCTTCCGGAACGGTGCCTTCTTTAATGAACCCGATAAGGCAATGAGTATCGTCAAATTTATACACCTTCATTTTCTTTGTCAACACTTCCGCACCGTATCGGTTATCGGAGATGGTCATCTTGCAGAAATGGCAGGCGTCTTTACCAAAGCGAATTGGTTCAGGCCCCGAACTGCATCCCGAAAAACCCATTCCTGCAAAAGCAAGCAATAACACCACAGGCATCACAGGACCCGCAGCAACACGGTTCTTTTTCGCCCTGCGCGCTTCGTAGATAACAAATATCATCAGAATCACGCCGGCGCTTATGAAAATCCAACCACCAATATCAGGAAAGGACCATGCACCGAAGTTGAGGAGTTGTTTAAACCCGATCAATGGCGGCTGATAAGCCATCCCCGGAACTTGTATGGCTGCATTTGGGTCGAGATTGTGGCCGTAGTCATATTCCCATCGCCAAAAGTCTACCATGGAAACTATTCCGAATAAAATAAAAAGTACCAGTAACCAATTCATCCATTTCCTTCTGCCAATTAACCCTACGCCAATAAACAAAACTCCGAAACAGGCGATGATGGCAGGAAGTATTTTAAATTCTATAAAATCATCAGTATGCAAGGTGGCCATACCGATGTAATGATTCAAACCATTTATGATATCAACATTCCCGGCAAGTCTGTCCGGGTATATCAGCAACATCAAACCCTCTGGGTATTGTGGCGCTACAAGGTCTATCCTCCACAGAGGCACAAATAACACAATAAATAAAGCCAACCCGGCAATAACGATAAGTGTTCGGCTTATCGGTTTCATCCTTAAATCTTTCATTTCCTGTCGTTTTAGTTAAAAAAGAAGAGACCATAGTGCCCAACTCTGCAACCGGGAAAAATGGTTGCATCATCAGAATCTATGGTCTCCACTAAAATTATCCAAACGCAATCATTGCTCTCCCCACTTAAGCAAATTACTTTGCTTTCAAAATCATTTCTTAACAGAGTCAGCTGTTGCTGCAGGCTTCACGGTTCCATTCTGCGGACCGGTTTTACCTGTATGGAATGACAATGGCACATTGCTTCCCGCAGGAGAAACGCGCACATAGCCAGACATTTCCTGGTGCAATGCAGAGCAGAAATCTGTGCAATACATTGGGAACATGCCAACCCTGTCTGGCACCCATTTCAAAGTAGTTGTTTCGCCAGGCATGATCAACAACTCGGCATTAAGCGCGCCCTTAATTGCAAAGCCATGCGGCACATCCCAATCCTGCTCAAGGTTGGTAACATGGAAATATACCTCATCTCCCATTCTTATTCCTTCAATGTTATCAGGAGTGAGATGCGAGCGGATCGCGGTCATATACACATGCACTTTGTTTCCCTCACGAACAACCTTTGCTTCGGCCTCACCTTTTGCTACACGCGGATGATGATTTTCGTTGATGTTAAAGAATTTCAGTGAACGGCCTTTCACCACATCAGCAGGTGCAGCCTGTGCATAGTGCGGCTCCCCGATGGTAGGATAGTCCAGTATCATTTGCATCTTATCTCCACTGATATCGTATAACTGGGCACTTTGGCTCAATTCAGGACCTGTTGGCAGGTAACGGTCTTTCGTGATCTTGTTATAAGCCACAAGATATTTTCCGTTCGGCTTTTTGGAATCACCACCAGGTATCATAAGGTGGCCAACTGAATAATATGTTGGTGCGCGATCAAGAACTTTAAGATCTTTAATGCTCCACTTTACAATTTCACTTGATACGAACATAGAAGTGTAGGCATTTCCTCTTCCGTCGAATTCTGTGTGCAGCGGACCAAGCCCTGGCTTTTGAACTTCTCCGTGCAAAGCAGATTCATATTTAATTACGGGAATGCCTTCATAGTTGCCTTCAAAATCTTTTGCCGCAATGGCTTTTTGAATTTTGTCGAAACTGAATACCGGAATTAATGCAGCAAGTTTACCGCTTCCCACAATGTATTCGCCTGATGGATCAACGTCGCAACCGTGCGGTGATTTCGGGCACGGTATCAGGTATACCAGCTCAGGAAAATTCTTCACATCAAGTACGGTCACCTCTGTTTTTATTGTAGAAGTAGCGGTGTGGGTCTTTTCATCAAACCTGTTGCTCGCGTAACGTACAGCCTGTTTTGTTCCTTTGCCAGCCTTGATAAGTTCTTCCGCTTTCTTCCAGTTAACGGCCATGATAAAATCTTTATCATTCTTTGAAGCGTTCACTTCGAGAAGAGTGTTAGCCTGCTCTGTGTTATAGCAGCTGAAGAAAAACCATCCGTGGCTTTTTCCTTTACCGGCATGGCTAAGGTCGAAATTCACACCGGGGCAATGTAGCTGGAATGCAATGTCCATATTTCCCGATTCTTTATCAACACTAATAAAGCTGATACTTCCTTTAAAATTCTCTTTATAAGAATCAATGGGCACATCTCCGTTAGTGTTGTCGAACGGAACGCTGAAACGTGTCCCGGCAATAACGTACTCTGTATTTTCTGTAATGAATGGAGAGGAGTGGTTACCACCGGAGTTTGGAATTTCCAAAATTTCGGCAGTGCGGAATGTGGCCAGGTCTATGCGTGCAACCCTGGGCGTATTGTTGCCATTACCGAACACCCAACGACCATCGATCTCGCCATTCGTCTGCGACATTTGCACGTGGTGCAGATCATCCCATGGCACTTCGCCATGAGATGTATTTAACATTGGCTTGGTCTCTTCACTGTATCCCCAGCCTTTCTCGGGGTCAACCGAGAAAACCGGAATCACTCTCAGAAGCCGGCCGCTTGGCAAACCGTACACGGACAACTGTCCGCTAAAGCCACCCGACACAAAATTGTAGAATTCATCGTATTTACCGGGTGCAACATAGGTTTTAGACGCAGCATCTGAGCTTACGGCAGTTCCGGCATTTTTGGGTTTGCAAGCATTCGTTCCTACGATAAGCGCCAGTGCGCCAAGAACGACCGCTTTTAATTTTGTTGGTATCATATTTTTAAAGGGATTATTTACGATTTTTCTAACCGGGCTACTCATAAACCCGGCAATTAAGTACAATGGAATTTTTATTTCACACCATCATTCTGCCTCATGAATTCATATACCGAACGGGCGTCATCGTCCGTAAGGTTTTGATTCGGCATACGAACAAGACATATCTCCAATTGCGCCTGGGCTTTCGGATCCTTATCCAGCATTTCATCTGTATTAGTGGAGAAATTCATGATCCATTCAGGAGTGTGCCTCATCGTAACGCCCTTCCAACCCGGACCAACCAATCTCTCATCCGTTAGTTTATGGCAACCCGCGCATTTTACACTGTACACCTTTTCACCGGCAGAGGCCATTGGAGCATCCAGGGTTGCTGGAATTTCTACATCTTTAAATTTACCTTCTCCTCTTTCAGGATCGTAAGATGGATTGCCTGATGAAGATGTTGATTCGTCTGTTGCTGCATTTGTTGTTTCATTCGATGAAGATTTTTCCGAATCGTTCCCGCCTCCGCATGCTGCGAAGAAAAAACCCAGAACAAGGATTGCTACCAACTTTTTCATGATTAAAAGGTTTTGAGTTTGAAATTGCTGTACAAGATTACAACCGTAAATAAAAGAAAAATATGAGTAAAGTCATAATCCTCAAAATACATACCATGAAATGAATTTTTTCGCCGATTATTCTCTGTAATGCAGTACTGTAGCAGGTTATAACAGATATATTCTTCATCATTAACACCGGTGACTGTGGTCACATTCTGAAATGCGAAAGGTCATGGCTCTACAATTGTTTCATTTTTTACCTTCGTCTCTTTTAATTGACTGTAATGATAGATTCGGAAGTACTTCTCCAATACGGTGCTATAATTAAACCGGTGTCGCCAAACGAAGTTATAATTACGGAGGAGCAGGATGCATGGCATTACTTTCAACTGCTGAACGGTTCGGCGAGGGCGATCAATATAAACGAAAACGGAAGGGAATATCTCCAATATCTCGTTTATCCCGGCGATGCATTTGGTGAAATTGCTTTATTGGACAACGGTAAATATGCTGTTTCAATTATTGCAAACGAGCCATCCACGATCTTAAAACTTCCAAGGGAACAGTTTACAAAAATGGTGTCAGCGGATCCATCGCTATATCTTCAATTGATAACATTATTATGCGAACGTCTCCGCTTTAAGTACTTTCTATCCAAGGAAATTTCAAATCACAATCCCGAGAGCAGTATAAAAAATCTGATTACTTATTTTAAAGGAAGCAATAAGATCTGTGAAAAATGCAGCAGGCTTAACTTAACAAGGCAACAAATTGCAGATATGCTGGGCATGCGGGTTGAAACCGTTATCAGAAGCGTGAGAAACCTTCACAACAGCGGGTTTTTGGAAATTCGGAAAGGGAAGGTTTTCTGTTATGATTAAGCGCATAAAATTCTTAGGTTTGATTTTTGACCTTTGAAATGAATATGGTTTTCCCTCTTTACAAGTGGCTAAAAATCTCGCTTTTCAATTTGTTGATCGTAGCCTTGCTCGGGCTTACTATGAGATATAAAATTGCATTCTCACTGCCTTTTATCGATCAAAAGCACTTGCTTCACGCCCATTCACACTTTGCTTTTACGGGCTGGATCACGCAGGCGCTGATGGCAATTCTGGTGAGTTATATTTTTCGAAGAACAAGTTATGATACGGTTAAGAAATATAAGCCGGTGCTTATCGCCAACCTTGTAGCATCTTACGGAATGTTGCTTTCATTTCCGGTACAGGGCTATGGGCTATTTTCAATTTCATTTTCAACCCTTTCAATATTCACGGCATACTATTTTGCCTTTCTCTATTGTAGAGACCTTCGACTTATCCGGCACCGCGTGACGCACCTTTGGTTCAAAGCGGCCCTGATGTTCAATGTTATTTCCTCCGTCGGGGCTTTCTCACTGGCCTATATGATGGCAACAAGTTCAATAAATCAACATGGATACCTCGCTGCAGTTTACTATTTCCTCCATTTTCAATATAACGGTTGGTTTTTCTTCGCCGCTATGGGATTACTGAGCAACAAACTCTTGGAGAATGGTGCAAAAGAGCATTCTTTAAAGAAGGTTTTTTGGCTTTTCGCGAGCAGCTGTGTACCAGCATATTTTTTGTCTGTGCTTTGGTTGAAACTGCCGGTTTGGGTCTATGTTCTTATAGTTGCTTCGGTATTGCTACAATTGGTTGGTTGGGCTAAAATGGTAGTTGTTATTAAAACCCAGCTGACCGTGCTGAAAACGCGCCTCACCCCACTTTCACTTTGGCTTCTTGGGTTTTCAGGTTTTGCGCTCACTATAAAATTGATACTGCAGGCAGGCTCAGTGTTCCCGGAGTTGAGCACCATTTCTTATTCATTCCGACCCATAATTATCGGATATCTCCATCTTGTATTGCTGGGCGTGTTCACCTTGTTCATTCTCGGTTATACAATGGCTTATAGAATTATCATTCCCAAAAGGAAAGCATGGCTAGGTGTCGTTGTTTTTACAGCGGGCATTATTTTGAACGAAGTGATTTTGTTGATCCAGGGCGTTACGGCGATGAATTACTATCCCATTCCATACATGAATGAAGCTCTATTCGTAGCGGCTGCAGTGATGTTTGCGGGCCTGCTGTTGATAATGATTATGGTGAGGGAACCGCGACTGGAAGAAAAGTTACCACTCCCTCCGGCGGGCGGGATATAAAAAAATCAAGTTTCAACTTTTCCTTTGAGATATACATTGCTAAGGTGTGAATCTTTTGAAAGCTCGCCAATACTGGTGGTATCGAAAAGATGCAAAAGTCTTGCTTTTATGAAACGGTATTCATGATGCATGGGGCAGGGCTTCTTATCAGAACACTTTGGGAGCCCTAACACGCATTTTGATAACACTCCTCCCTCGCCCATTGCTTCGAGGATTGTTTTAACAGGCTTCTTCCTTGCCTCCTCTGTAATGTAAAATCCGCCCCCGGGCCCTTTGTTCGAGCTCACAGGCGTATTGTTTCTGCAGAGCAATTGCAGCACCTTGGCAGTAAAAGACCTTGGCGAACCAATGGCAGCGGCAATTTCGTCTATTCCTAACCGTTTGGAACCTGAACTGTTTGCAGCGATATAAATTGTGGCACGTAGAGCATATTCTGTGGCCTTAGTAAACATATTTTTCAAGTTTGTATGTAATAAACCTTTTATGCAGCTGCCTTTTGAAGAATCGAAAATTTGCTTTTGAACGAAATGCAGGTGAAATATAACTTTAGGAGCGGAATGATAACCATCATCAAACCGGCCGAAAGAACTGTTCCCGAAACCACGAAGGAAATGAAATAGGGTTTAAGACGCGCCATCATTGAGGCGAAGGGAACCTGGTTCTCATCCATCTGCCAGGCTGCTTTTGCAATTCCAGCAGCAATTAATGATGCCCAGAAAACAAGCAGGGAAATGTTAGAAACAAGCAAACCATATCTTACAGATCCTGGAAACCTTTTCTGTAATCCGCAACCATCAGACAATACATCATTCGCAATTGCAAGAAGTATGAAAGTATTTATACCAATCATTGCTCCCATGGTGTGCGCAACCGTTACATGAGTGCCGTGAGTGTATAGATTTATACCTGGAACGGACATAGCAATTGCCAGAACGAGATTCATAAATATCCAGACATCTGCGGCAAGTAAAAATCGGTACGAAACATGGTGGATGAATTTCTTCCCCGCCTCAAGAGACGATCTCCAGGAATAAATTATTCTGCCGAGAATGAAGAGTTCGGTCATACTCACTCCGTAACTTATATACTTTACATAGGAGTGCGTAGGGAGCGTGTAAATGTGATGACCCCAGTTGAACATCAGGTTGAACAGCCCGGTAAAATAAAGAACGAAGGCAATACGTGAACGCGCAAAGGTTCTGGTTCCACTGATTTTATCAAGCAAAAAAATTGCACAGCCATTCATCAGCATATTCCAACTGCCCACCATTGATCCGTAAGATTTCCATTGAATGGTCATATCGTTCACCACATTATTGCCGAACCATGGCAGTAACCAAAGATAGGATTCAAGAAAGGTGAACATAAAGAAAAAAAGACCGGTAAGCCACATCCACACATACACCGGCTGGTTCTTCCAGGATCCTAAGGCTTTCAGAAAGTTTATGATGAATAATATCCATGCAGCAATAATTATCAGGGAAATAACGGGAGGAAATTCCCAATACTCCCTGCCACCAAACATACCATAACAATAGGAAAACAATATTGCCACTATCGCTAGGAAGAATAATATGAGCTGCAGCCTCACTAACGGTAACGAATAGCCGCGGTTAGGATTATGCTGAACCACATAAGCGAGCGCTCCACCGGAAGCCGAAAGAATGATCCAGAACACCATTGCACTCACATGCATTGGCCGCACCTTTTCAAAGGAAAGATGGTGCTTCATAAAACCCGGAACGATGTATTGTAAACCTCCCAAGAGCCCCGCCAGCAGTCCGAATGCCAGCACAAACAAACCCATGGCTATGAAAGCCTTCGGAAAGGTGCGCGCTTCACTGCGTAATGCTCCCATTTGCTAGAATTTTAAAAGTTCTGGGATCAGCATTTCCCGAACGGTTGAGATGATTAAAGTAAGCCAGAAGATTCTCCATCTCCTCATCACTTAAATTAAAATTCGGCATCACTGCTGTGCCGTTGGTGAGAAAGGCCCTAATATAATCAGTGCCTTTAGCATAAACGTTGGTGAGGTCAGGCCCAAGATAGCCACCGAGTCCATATACCTGGTGACAGGCATTACAATTATACTTCTGCCATGCAACCTTTCCGTTTTCAACTAATTTATCTGGCTCTACAGCTGCAGCCGGTGGTTTTGCATAAAGGAAAAATGAGTAGGCAGCGAAAGCCATAAGTACAATAAATAAAACAGATCTTTTATTGAAACGCCAACTCATCATAATAAAAGACAAATTTATCCTTTTTTATCTATCTTGCATAAAATTCAAAAGAATAAATGTTGTGAAGTTTCCCCGGCCGCGCAAATCGCAAAATATAATGCCGTAGAATCATTCCTATAAATGAGCAGGAATGTGATGAATCGGCAGAAAATGGCTGAAGAGAAACAACTAAATTTCCAGGATGAAAATTAAACCCATATCTGAGTCGCAGGTTACAAAAACCGAAGTAGTTTGTCCGAACGATACCAATCCGGTCGGGATATTAAAAGGCGGTGTGTTAGTGCAGTGGATGGATATTGCTGCTGCCGTTTCCTCTCAGTCACATGCAGGAAGAGTTTGTGTAACCGCTTCGATAGACAAGGTTAATTTTTTCGCTCCCGCACGTAACGGCGACATTATTATTATTCATTCAACAGTAACGCGGGCATTCAACTCTTCAATGGAAATTTTCGCAGAAGCTTTCTGCAAGAAAATAACAAACGGGAAACTTGATATGATCGGCAGTGCATATTTTACTTTTGTGGCCCTGGATGAACATGGGCGACCGGCTGCTGTTCCGCAGGTCACCCCCACCACAGAAGAAGAAATTGAAAGGTACGAACAAGCACTTCTTAGAAAAGAAAACCGTTAGTATGGGGCGGGAAACTGAACTTTTCATTCAACTTCCTGTTCAACCAGGATGGGTTCGGGCACGATCAAAGTGGCTCAAGGTGGGCAGTGAAATGCCGTAGTGCAGGGCTTTCGTAAGTGATCTTCAATCCTTTGATCGATGCACGCTTTTTAAACACTTGTATCACCACATCAGCCACATAGTCTATATGGCTTTGGGTATAAACGCGTCGGGGAACAGCGAGCCTCACCAATTCCATCATTGCCGGAATGAGTTTTCCTTCATGATCGTATTTCCCAAACATAAGAGACCCGATCTCAACCCCTCTCACGCCACCTTCCAAATATAGAGCAGCGACCAGGGCCTGACCAGGATACTGCTCAACAGGAATATGCTGAAGCATTTTCTTTGCGTCAATATAAACTGCATGCCCGCCCGCCGGTTGCATAACCGGTACTCCGGCAGACGAAAGTTTTTCGGTGAGGTATTCAATACTGCGGATTCGATATTGGAGGTAACTTTCATCCATCACTTCTTTAAGTCCTATTGCGATCGCTTCAAGGTCGCGGCCGGCCAGTCCTCCATAAGTTGGAAAACCTTCAGTGATCACAAGCAGATTCCTGCAGGCTGTAGCAAGCTCTTCGCTATGCATGGCCAGGAAGCCGCCGATATTTGCAAAAGCATCCTTCTTTGCACTCATCGTACAACCATCAGCATAAGAAAATAATTCCCGTGCAATTTCAGGAACAGGTCGATTTGAATATCCTTCCTCCCGTTGTTGAATGAAATAACAATTTTCTGAAAACCGGCAGGCATCAATAAATAGCGGTATGCTATTTATCCTGCAAACACTGCTAACGGCACGTATATTTTCCATGCTTACCGGCTGCCCGCCGCCGGAGTTATTCGTTACCGTTAGTATGCACATTGAAATTTTTTGCGAACCCTTCTCTCTGATAAACATCTCCAAGGCGTTAACGTCCATATTTCCTTTAAAAGGCGCAGGCACACCCGGATTCTTACCTTCAGCACAAAGCAGATCAACGCCCACGGAACCACTATATTCAATGTTCGCTCTGGTAGTATCAAACAAAGTATTACTTACAATAAATTTTCCGGCACCGCCAATTATTGAGAATAATATTTTCTCCGATGCCCTGCCCTGATGTGTCGGAATCACCACAGGCATTCCTGTAATATTCTTCACGGTATGCTCGAAGTGAAAAAAGCTTTCGCTTCCCGCATAAGATTCATCGCCCGTCATGATACCGGCCCATTGCGCACTGCTCATTGCACTCGTTCCACTATCGGTTAAAAGATCAATAAGTACGTCTTTTGCCTTAATTAAAAAGGGATTGAATTTCGCATCAGCCAATATCTGCTTTCTTTCTTCCGGGCTCCTGAAAAAAATAGGTTCAACGGCTTTGATCTTAAACGGTTCGATAATAACACTCATAAATTCCGGCTTTAAGCATATTTAATAAAACGTAAAAGTAAGCTAATAAAAGTATTTCTTTACTTTTATTATTCTTTATTACTTACCTTTGGCATCTAAAACAAAATAAATGTCTACTATAACTGAAAACATCCTGAATGTAACGCTACTTGAGCCCCGCCAAAAGCATCCCACGATCTTTGTAAGATTTGATGAACTTAACCCCGGTGAGAGCCTGACTATCCACAATGATCACGATCCCAAACCGCTTTACTACCAGCTACTGGGTGAACGCGGTAATATCTTCAATTGGGAATACCTTGAAGAAGGCCCGCAATGGTGGAAAGTAAAAATCAGCAAGAAGAAAGTTGGGGAAAAGGAAGAAACGCTCGGTGAACTTGCGGTAAAAGATCTGAGAAAAGCTGAGGTGTTCAGGAAGTATGGACTGGATTTTTGCTGTGGCGGAAAGAAAACCGTAAAGGAAGCGTGTGCAGAAAAAGGAATTGATGTAACCAAAGTTGAACAAGAGTTGCAAAAAGCTGATGGAAACTCTTCGTACCGGCCCATACCCTACGATGAATGGAATCTTGATTTTCTTGCAGACTATATAGTTAATACGCATCATGCCTATGTAAGAAAGAATATGCCCGATATCCGCCAGTACGCTTTGAAAGTAGCGCAGGTTCATGGCAGGCAACACCCTGAGCTGTTGACGGTTCAATCATTGGTAGAAGATATTCATCAGGAATTGTCAACCCATATGATCAAGGAAGAAGAGATCGTCTTTCCTTTTATTAAACGGATCGTAAAAAAAGAAAGGTCCATTGAAGAAAGCGGATCCATAAAAAACCCCATAACGGTAATGGAAGCCGAACATGAAGAGGTCGGAACAAGCCTGGAAAAGATCCGTTCACTTACAAATAACTACACTCTCCCGGCAGATTCTTGCGCGAGTTACAGTCTTCTATTTCGTATGCTGGAAGACTTTGAAAAAGATCTCCATCTTCATGTACATCTTGAAAACAACATTCTTTTCCCAAAGGCATTAACCTTCGAGAATAGTCAAAACAATTAATTATGAAACCTCTCTTAATTATTTCCATTGCCATTACGGTTGCCTTCTCAGCGTGCGAGAGCAGCAGTGTTCCGGCTCCGGAAACAAAGCAGCCGGTAGAAGTGAAGAATGACTCACATGGAAAAGATCAGTCAACCCTGGCTCTTAACAATGGAGAAAAATGGAAAGCTGATGAAAGCACAAATGCGAACGTAGCCTCGTTGGAAAAAGCGCTCGACCGGTTTTATAACATGGGCGAAAAAAAACTTGAAGACTACAAAACACTTCAAACATCACTACAGGCTGGGATTGAGAAAATGGTTAAGGAATGCAGAATGAAAGGCGCCGATCATGATGCTCTTCATCTTTGGCTTGAACCCCTGATGAAAATGGTGAGGGATCTTGGAAAGGTAAAATCTGAAGAACAGTCCGCCGCAGCACTGGAAACGATAAACCGGCAGATAAAAATGTATCCTCAATACTTTCAATGATGCAAATAAATGCAAATACCCGGCTGAATAAGCTGTTTAAATACAATCCTGATGCGCTTGAGGCTATCGTATCATTGAATGGAAAATTTGAAAAGTTGAGAAATCCCTTTCTTCGGAAGCTCATGGCGCCGAGAACTACGATTTCGATGGCGGCTAAGATAGGCGGTTGTGCAATCACCAATTTTTTCGAAGTTCTCGAACCTTTGGGTTTTACGGCAGATTCGGAAGCTGCAACTGAGGAAGAGGTCGCACAGAAAAGAAAGGATCTGCCAAAGGTAGATACCGCTCATGTTCTTGATGCCAGGCCTCTACTTTCAGCCGGTGAAGATCCGTTGCGCCGCATTATGTCTCTTGCATCTGCAATCAAAGACAATCAAACTTTTTGCATTATCAACTCATTTGAACCCACACCTTTGATCGACCTATTAAGCAAACAGGGTTTTGAGGCCGTATTAGTGAAAAACGGCGAACTGGAGTTTCATACCTATTTTACGAGAATCACGGCCTGCGGTGCGCCTGCAAATATTGACAATAAGAATTGGAATATTGCGGAGGAAAAATTCAAGGCTCATTGTCGTTTTGTGGACGTGAGAAAAATGAGTGCGCCTCTTCCGATGGTCACCATACTCGAAGAGCTAAAAGAACTTCCGAATGGATATGCGCTTCACGTTCATCACAAGCGAATTCCAGTTCACCTTTTTTCTGAAATAAAAGACCGGGGATATGATTATGCGTTGAGAGAAGAAGGTGCAAATAATGTTCATCTTCTAATTTTTCCTGCTGCATAATGGCACGCGAAGTGAACAGCAACATTGCCGCACCAACCCATCATCGTGCAGTCGTTCCCTTTTATGCATATGCGGCTCTTTGCATTCTTGCCTCCTCCCTGCTGATATTCTTTTCTGCAGAGGAGTTAACCGGCCATCATTTTCAACCGAAGATCATTGCCCTTGCCCATTTAATGGCATTGGGCTGGGCGACAATGGTGATACTGGGCGCAAGTCATCAATTGATTCCTGTACTGGTGGAAACCGAACTGTTCAGCGAAAAAATTGCATCAGCAACATTCTGGTGCGCGGCAGTGGGAATACCCATTCTTGTTTATGGTTTCGCAACCTTTGACCTGTCTATATTAGTAGTGACCGGAGGAATACTCATAAATTTTTCAATAATATCCTATGTAATAAACCTATTCTGCAGTTTTATAAAAAAGCCGAAGACTGACGTTCATGCAATGTTCATTCTTACTGCTTCGCTCTGGCTGTTGCTAACCACTCTTCTCGGCCTGTTGCTTGCAATCAATTTCACGCGGCCGATGCTGTCGCGTGATTCATTGCATTTCTTAACGCTGCATGCGCATATCGGAATCTTAGGATGGTTCCTTCTCCTGGTAACGGGGGTTGCATCAAAACTTATCCCGATGTTCCTGATATCGAAGTATGAAGATAAAAAGATGCTATATGTGATTTTTGGAGCTATTAATCTCGGTCTTTTAATTTTCATCTTACTTTTTCTTTTAGGTAACGGTAATGCATATGCTCTGCCCGCATTGCTTATAGCGTCGGCGATATTTCTTTTTATCTACTACTGTTACCGATGTTTCAAAGAAAGGCTGAGAAAACGCGTAGATAAGCCGGTTAAGCTTTCTTTGGTATCTGTTTTAGCAACAGTTTTGCCCCTGATACTATTTTACTTTATCAACAACGGCTCCGCTATAATGCTAAATAAAGGCATAGCAAATGCTTATGGCGCCATCATTTTCTTCGGCTGGCTAACCGCGCTTATATTCGGTATGACATTCAAAACTCTGCCTTTCATAATATGGAACAAACTACGCCTCAGGAACCCTACATCCGGGAATCTGAACGATCCCAGGCAGCTTTACAGTGAAAGAGATTTTAAAATACTGATGTGGACATATGTTGCGGGAGTGATTCTTCTGGCCGTTGCAATATTATTTGCATTGCCAAATTTCATAAAAATCAGCGCAGTGCTTCTGGTTTTTGCTTCTCTTTTTTTCAACATAAACATTTGGAGAATGATTACAAGAAAAAAGCTTTAGCATGAACAATTTCATTACAAATGATCTTACGCTTTCCTCCATCGCTGAAAAGGCATTGAAGGAAGTTATGGACCCGGAGATCCAGCTAAACGTAGTTGACCTCGGTTTGATTTACCAGATCGATTTTGATAATGAACAAAACAAAATATATTGCAGGATGTCGTTAACCACAAGGTTCTGCCCGATGGGTTCTGCAATAGTTAGTGATGTAAAATCGGCTTTGTGCCGCACTTTCCCGGACGCTTCGATAGAAACAAACCTGGTATTTGACCCACCCTGGAATAAGGATCGGATCAGTGAAGCAGGGAAACAATTTTTAAACAACTAAAATGCTCAGTCATACTTGTAAAACCGCCATTAAAGCCGTAATATTTCTTTGCTCAAAATATGAGTCGAAGGAGAATGCGGGCATAAAAGAAATAGCAAGTGCCATCCAGGCCAGTGAACACACTGTAGGTAAGTTTTTGCAAACGCTTGTAAAGAATGGAGTGATAAACAGCCTGAAAGGGCCCAGCGGAGGCTTTTACATTTCCAAAGAACAACGAAAACTTCCTATCATAACAATCATAGATGCTATTGATGGAACAAGCGTGTTTCGGGAATGCGGTTTAGGCCTTCCCCAATGTTCAGCTTCACGTCCTTGCCCCATCCATTTTGAATACAAAGAATCCCGCGACAAGGCAGAGAAGATCTTTAGAACAAAGAAGGTGTTGGACCTATGTGATCCGGTAACTTTAGGTACCGCTTATATTTCGATTTAATCCCGTTTTTCAGTCCCTTTCTTTTCATCAGGAAACAATTGTTTGATCATTGCATTCATAATTGGAAGCCTGAGTACTTTTTCTCTGGAGGCCCAGATTATAATGCAAATGACCAGGTAAAAAACTCCCATTGCTAAAAAACCCAGGGGCATTGAATTAAACCATTTACCGAGCGCCCATGCTCCGGCAATACTTATCATCAGCATAAAAAGAAAAAAGATAAGAGCCACCAAAATTATAGCTATTGCTGATGACAACATTTGCGACGACTTTCGGGCAACTTCAAGCTTTGCGATGGCAATTCTTGTATCGGCATAGGCCCGGAGTTGATTGATCAGATCTTCTATTTTATCCAGCATGCTTTTAAGATTTTATATATTGAAAACTATTTACTACTTCTATCCAACTTTCTTCGTCTTCTCGTAATCATTTTTTCTAATTCAACCACGAAGAAAACCAATGATGAAAGAAAACCCACTAAAATAAACTGGTTAAGGGTTAGTGCTTCAGTTTTAAAAACCGGCTGGAGCCAGGGAATGTATGTTATTGCGATCTGCAAAATAAAACCCGTTAGAACAGCCCATAGAAGTTGCATATTCGAAAACAGTCCAATTTTAAAAAGAGAACGGCTTTCAGACCTTATTGCCATTACGTGGCCAAGCTGGCACAGGCAAAGCACATTAAAGACCATGGTTTGCCAGGGCATATCATTTTCTATGGCCCACCATTGAGTAAATAAGGCAATGCATGCCATGAACAGCCCAACCCATATCATGTGCAGGCCGCGGCCCTTTGCAAAAACCGTTTCGTCGGGATGCCTCGGTGGTCGCCTCATAATATCCCTCTCCGCCTTTTCAAATGAGAGAGATATTGCGGGCAATCCGTCTGAAACCAGGTTTATCCAAAGTATATGAATAGGCAGCAAGGCAACAGGGAGCCCCAGGAGCGGGCCAATCAAAAGTGTAAAGAGCTCGCCTGAATTTGTGGTCATCAGGTATTTTATAAACTTCAGTATGTTATCATATATACGCCTGCCCTCCCGTACTGCCTTCACGATCGTAGAAAAATTATCATCCATCAACACCATGTCAGATGCTTCCCTGGAAACATCCGTGCCCGTAATGCCCATTGCAATACCAATGTTTGCCCGCTTCAATGATGGAGCATCGTTAACGCCATCCCCGGTCATGGCAACATAGTGGCCTTTCTTTTGAAGTGCTTTAACAATGTTAAGTTTTTGCTCAGGTGAAACCCGTGCATATACCTTAATACTTTCCACTTTATTTTCAAAATCCTGTTCTTCAAGCCTGGCGATGTCCCGGCCGGTGAGCAACAAATCCTTTCCGCTAACGAGTATGCCTAAACGCTCCGCAATGTTTTTGGCCGTTTCAGGATGATCTCCGGTGATCATCACTATTTGAATGCCGGCTTGCTTACATTCCTTTATCGCTTCTCCTGCCTCCTCACGCGGCGGATCCACAAGGCCTGCGAGTCCGGAAAAATTCAGATCCTTTTCCACAACGGCGGCATCCAGCTCCGGAAGAGATTCCCAAAGCCGATACGCGAAACCTATTACCCTTTCGCCCTTGGCAGCCATCTCATTTACATGACCCGCTATTTTTTCAGGATCAATATCATTGCATTTAGCGAGCAACACATCAGGTGCACCTTTGGTAATAGCCACAATGCGGCCATCATAGGGATGAAATGTTGTCATCAACTTCCGGGTGGAATCAAAAGGTATTTCGGCTATTCTTTCCGCGGCATTTCGATGAATATCATGGTCTGCTGCCACCTTCATTAACGCGATCTCCGTGCTATCGCCTTTAATTTCGCCGTTATCATTCTCAATTGTATCGTTGTTCAAGGCAAATGCATTCAATAACTGTTTAAGGTCTTCATTCGAGGGATCAGATTTTATTTCGCTTGCAGAAATGAAATTTTCGTTCACGAAAACCTCCTCTGTATGCATTTCGTTCTTTGTGAGCGTGCCGGTTTTATCTGTACAAATAAAAGTTACGGAGCCAAGTGTTTCCACCGCGGGTAATTTCCTTATCAGCGCTTTAACTTTAATCATTCTTCTTGCTGCAAGGGCCAGGGAAATAGTGATAGCAGCAGGAAGTGCCTCAGGAATTGCTGCTACTGCCATTGAAATACTCGTCATCACAAGTGAACCAATTGCTTCACCCCGAAGCCATCCGATAAGAAAAAAAAGTGCACATATTAATATAACGAGAACGGTTAAACGCTTTCCGAATAGTGCCATTTTTTCCTGGAGCGGAGTACGCATTTCAGCCCCCTGCAGCATCTTTGCGATGTTTCCGAGCTCGGTTTCCATGCCTGTTGCCACCACAATTCCCGAGCCTCTGCCATAGGTAACCGTTGTACTTTTGAAAGCCATGTTCTGCATATCACCTATGGCGATATCTTCTTCAAGAGTTGTTTCTGCATGTTTTTCCACCGCCACAGATTCACCGGTTAACGATGCCTCTTCAACCCTCAGGTTTACTGATTCTACCAACCGAAGATCTGCGGGCACTATATTTCCTGTTTCAAGCATTACTATATCACCGGGCACGAGGTCTGTAGCGGGAACTTCCACTGATTGCCCTTCGCGAAGCACATTCGTTTTAGAAACTGCCATCGCCTTAAGTGCATCCATAGCTTTTTCAGCATTCATTTCCTGTATAAAACCCAGAACCGCGTTCAAAACAACTATAACCATAATAACTATGGTGTCGGTAAGATCGCCAAGTATGCCTGATACTATTGCCGCAAGCAGCAGTATGATGATCATTACATCTTTGAACTGGGCAAAAAAGGCGGAAAGTTTAGATCTTCTCTTTCCCTCCACGAGTTGATTTGGTCCATACTTCTCCTTCCTTAAAGCTGCTTCTTCAGCACTCAGTCCATTTTTGCCTGATCGGAGATGATCGAAGACCTGTTGAACAGTGGAGACATGCCATACCATAAGCTCTATTTCATTTATCAATAAAAGGTTTTACCGAAACGGAAAAAAACTTCTTTTTCTAAAGCCTCGCGATGATCAGGATGTGCGATCCTTATCATTTCGTATGCGCGCTGCCGTGTATTTTTCCCAAACAGTTGAGCAATGCCATACTCTGTAACCACATAATGCATATGGGCTCGGGTGGTTACAACTCCGGCTCCGTTTCTCAGAAAAGGTACGATTTTACTCTCGCCTTTTTTTGTAGTGGAAGCCACGGCGATAATCGGTTTACCCCCATCTGATAAGGCAGCACCCCGGAGAAAGTCCATCTGGCCGCCAACGCCTGAGTATTGATAGGTGCCTATCGAATCAGCACAAACCTGCCCTGTAATATCAATTTCAATTGCGCTGTTTACAGCCACCACCTTAGGGTTACGACTAATAATATAAGAATCGTTCACATAATCTGTACCCATGAAATCGAACATGGGGTTGTCATCAACAAAATTGTACAGGCGCCTGCTTCCCACGGCAAATGCGGTAACTATCTTTCCGCGATGGTTTGTTTTATTCTGGTTGGTAATAACGCCGTTCTCCAAAAGGTCGATCACTCCGTCGGAAAACATTTCGCTGTGTATGCCGAGATTCTTATGCCCGTACAATTCCTGCAAAACAGCATCCGGTATTACGCCTATACCTAGTTGCAAAGTGGCCCCATCTTCCACCAGTGTTGCGCAGTGCTCACCTATCTGCTTTTCTACCAGTGATATCTGAGATTTATAGTTCACTTCCGGCAAACCGTCCGCACATTCAACCATTACATCGATCTCTTTGATATGAATTAAACCGTCGCCATGGGTACGAGGCATATTTGGGTTCACCTGTGCAATAACATAACGGGCATGGCTAACCGCGGATCGGGCAACATCAACCGATACGCCTAAAGAGCAATAGCCGTGCTTATCGGGCGGTGAAACATGGATCAGGGCAACATCCAGCCTTAGATATCCTTCCTTAAACAGCTTTGGGATCTCGCTTAAAAAAACCGGTATATAATCTCCGCGACTTGAATTAACCGCTTCTCTCACATTCTGCGAAACAAACAATGAGTTGAAATAAAAGCTCTCCTTCATTCCTTCTTCAGCAATGGCGAGATCGCCTAAGGTGCTCACGGAAACTATTTCCACCTTCTTTAAACTACTGTGTCGCTCTGCCAGGGCATGAAGCAAAAAACACGGTGTGGCTGCACTTCCATGAACGAATACACGGTCGCCAGACATTATTTTGCTCACTGCTTCCTCCGCTGATACAAACCGGGGTTGATACATAATTATTTTTTTGGGAGTTAAAATTTATCGAATATCCCTGCCCTTTATGCAAATCACATCTATCGACTCAATAAATGTTCCTCTTTCTTTAAATGGCAGGAACCGAAAGCATCGGTACGGAAAGGTGGCGCATAATACGCTTCGAATCGCTTTTATGGAATTCGAAAAAATTGTGGTGTTTTGGCAACAGCACAACCAGATCGGCATTATTATGTTCGGTATAAGTTGCGAGACCTTCATCCACAGATTCCGCCTCCACCAAGTGGAAACGAAGTTCAACTCCCGGCAGTTGTGAACGAAGCCCCTGCATTGTTGCCTGTGATGGATCGGCCTCGTTTTTCCTTTTTACATACACCAGATGTAATGTTGAGTTTGCAATAGAACCCGCGCTTATTAATTTTTCAAGCGGAAGCTCCTTTACCGGGTTTGCAAAATCGTAGGCAAGTGCAACATGCTTCCAGGAAGTAAAGGTTGCATTATCCGGAACAATGATAAGCGGAACCGGCAAACTTTTCAACACAGAGAACGCACTACTTTGGTAAATAGTTTTCTGAGCTGACTCATGCGACAATCCCATTACCACGAACTCTGCATGCTTCCTGCTGCAAAGAAGTTCAAGTTGATGCTCTACAGAACCCAGCTCTATGTGATGGTTGATCGAAACATCCCCAGCTGCTTCAATTTTCAACTTTTCCTCCAGGGCTATCATGCTGAATTTTGCATCATCCTTCATTTGATTTATAAGATTATCGGGAAGCGGTGAATGTGTGATGCTGGGTTGTATCACCATCACATGAAGCAGATGAACCTCGGCTCTCCGCTCCTTTGCAAGTTTAATCGCGTACAATGCTGCATTCGAAGATGCGGGAGAGAAATTTACGGGAACAATGAGTGCCGCCATATGGATTTGATTTTGCTAAAATTGAAATAATTAATCCATGCTTAAAATGACATCACTCACCCTGTAAAATGAGAGACCTCAAAATGAAGCCGAATCTTTTGCAGCCCGCTGCCTTCTCCTTTCCTGTTTTCTAAAAAACCCCCGCAGCAGAAAATTATGTTGCAACGCTTCCATACTTTCATTAAATCGTTTAGTTCCCTGATCAATATTATCGAGCGCGCGCCGCATATCTTCCGTCATTTCTGAATCCGTCAGCAAGGTTTTTACGGGTCCATTTCCGGTAGTTACGTTTTCGTGAATGTCCTTTATTACCTTGTCGAAATTTTTGACCATCTCATCAGCGGAATGAACTACCTGGTTAAGCTGCTGTGCTGCCTGGTCAAGGCTGTAAGCAAGAGATGTATCGTAAAGAAGTTTTCCCACAGTTCCTTCACCGGCCTTAACATTTTGCATTACGGAATTTAACTCCATGGTTAACCTCTCCATTCCCGCACTCGACTTTCTTACATTCTCCAGGCTTGATTTAATATCGGGATAAAGAGTTTCCGAATTCAGAACATCCCACAATGCCTTGCTGCTGTTAATTCTTTTAATTGTTGTTTTAAATTCTTCTGTGATCTCAGACAGATCGTTGTTTGAACGGCTGAGCGTGTTCAGCATTTCTTCGGGGCTCGAGGTTTCCCTTGCCATTAAAAGGCTTCCCGGCTGTGCCGGCATCGCCACACCGCTGCCAGAAACGATATTCACCACTTTGTTGCCCACAATGCCATCCGTACCGATCGACACCAATGCATCGGATTTGATCACGCTTTTCATATCAGTATCGATATGCATTGAAACCTCTATTATGGTATCTGCGATGATCTCTATGTTCCTCACAGTTCCCACCTGTATGCCTGCATACCTCACATTGTTCCCCTGCACTAATCCCTGCACATTAGAAAACCTGGATTTCAAAACATAGGTGGAGCCAAACATATTTTTATTCCGCCCGATGAGGAATAAGAGCGCTACTAAAAAAAGCAGACCTGCAAGAACAAAGATCCCCAGTTTCACATTATTCACCATCTTCTTAGCCATAACCAAATTTATTATACTTTATTCTTCAAAGAAAGTGGAAACCTTTGGATCTGCGCTTCGTGACAACGTCTCAAAATCTCCTTCTGCATAACATTTTCCATCGATCAGCATCAGGATGCGGTCTCCGGCCAGCTTAACACAATTCATATCATGTGATATGATTACCGCAGCGGTTTGATATTTCGCCCTTATACTGTTTATGAGGGCAATGATCTCCCTTGATGTCACGGGATCAAGGCCGGTAGTTGGTTCATCGTAAAGGATGATGTCGGGCTTCAGGATCAATGTTCTTGCAAGTGCAATGCGCTTCCGCATACCACCGGAGAGCTCTGCGG
>JAEZDA010000042.1 GCA_023433345.1 Bacteroidota bacterium
GGTAACCTGGAGTGGGGAAGATACAAGGATACGAGGATCATGCACCTGGCGAAAATCGAACCTTTTTCGCGCCTGCAAATTCTCAATGGTGGAGGAAGATTCATCATTAATGCAACAAAGAAAGACAATGGGCCAAGTTGGAGAATGATTGTGAACCTAGCTGAAGAAACCGAGGCCTGGGGGGTGTACCCGGGAGGACAGAGCGGCAACCCCGGCAGCCGCTTCTATGACAATTTCATTGATCAATGGGCCGCAGGAAAATATTACCGGTTGTGGATGATGAAAAAGACAGAAGCCGGCGCGAAAAACATCATTGGAAAAATAACCCTGACCCCCTCCTGAGCGATTAACTTTAAGGGTTGACCAATGGCAGTTTAAAATTCAAAACCTAACATTCAACATTTGTAAATATGCGTTTCACCGTCTCCGTTATATTAACCGCAGCCCTGGCCTTTGCAGCCTGCCTTTTTCTTCCCTGGTGGAGTATCGCAATAACTTCCTTTATTGTTGCTCTTTTTATTGGTTTGAAACCATTTCGATCCTTTCTTGCGGCTTTTTTTGGATTGTTTTTATTGTGGGGATCAATGTCTTTCATCATCAGTTATAACAATGATAATATTCTTGCAGAGAAAGTTTCAATGTTGATCATTAATCAACAGGGCTCATTCCTTCTTATTTTATTTACAGCCTTTACCGGCGGTATTGTTGCCTCCCTGGCCGGATTGTCCGGGGCCTATCTTCGAGGCATCATTTCCGGTTCAAACTCCTGATATGCGATTTATTTTTTCTCTTTTGCTACTGGCATATTCCGGTAGCCTCCTTGCTCAAAGAATTACCGGAACTGTTTACAACGAAAAAGGCGAAAGACTTCCCAATGCTTCCGTGCTTATTAAAGGATCAACAGCGGGCTCCAGCGCCAATAACAACGGCGAGTTTGTATTGAATGTTAAAGGAGGCCGTTATACTCTGGTGTGCCAGTATATAGGTTATGGCGCTTCGGAAAAAACAATCACCGTTTCTGAAAATACCAGCGTGGACTTTGTTCTGAAACCGGTTGAACTCTCCATGCAGGAAGTTGTTGTGAAAAGTAATGGTGAAGATCCTGCGTATGAAATAATTCGCCAGGCCATCAGGAAAAGAAATTTTTACCACACGCAGGTGGATGCGTCTACGGTTGACCGTTATAACAAGGATGTGATAAGGCTCCGGAAGATGCCAAAGAAAATACTCGGAACAAAGGTCGATCCTTCAAATTTTGAAAAGAGCGGCCTGGATTCTGTGGGGAGGGGAGTGCTTTACCTTTCCGAGGGCATGTCAAGAATTTACCAGGATCCGCCGGATAAATTCAGAATGGACGTTCTTTCCAGCAGGGTGAGCGGGAGTGACGGATTCGGGTTGAGCTTTCCTGTTGTTATATCGCTTTATACCAACAATGTAAAGGTCTTTTCAGAAAGATTCAATCCGCGGGGGTTTGTTTCACCCATAGCAGATGGTGCAATCGGTTTTTACAGGTTCAAGTACCTTGGAACTTTTTATGAGGACGGAAAGGCGGTAAACAGCATTCGCGTAACTCCGCGCAGACTTTATGAACCTCTTTTTACCGGAACGATCAATATAACCGATGACGATTGGAGGATACACAGTTATGATCTGCTCATCACCAAATCGGCTCAACTCGAGTTGTTGGATACCATAAGTATTTCGCAGCTACACGTTCCCGTTAGTGGCGACATCTGGCAGCCCAAGAACCAGGTGATCAGTTTTGCAGCTAAGCTTTTAGGAATTGAGGTGTTGGGAAGTTTTGTGAGTGTCTATTCTTCCTATGATGTTGCCCCAACTTTTAGCAAAAAAACTTTCAACAATGTGCTGATTAAATATGACACCGCCGTTACCGGAAAGGAAAGAGATTGGTGGGATACTATTAGGCCAGTACCACTTTCTGAAGATGAAATAAGAAATTATCAGTTCAAGGATAGCGTATTTGATCATTTTAAAGATTCCATCAAGTTTCGTGAGAATACCGATTCGTTGCGTAAATGGCAGGGAAAGATAAAACCTTTACGATTAATTTTCCCTCCTTCAGGCATTCATCGCACCAGTTACGGCAAAACGCGTGAAAAGGATTTCAGGTGGGGAATTGAACCGCTGTTGCTCAATAGTGAATACAACCCTGTAGAAGGAGTTGCAATTACTCTCATTCCCTATTTTTTGAAAAAATATAAAAAGGAAGAATTGCTTATAGAGCCGGTAGTAAGGTACGGGTTTTATAACGACCATTTTAACCCTTCCCTGAATATTGAATTGAACAGGAAGCAAAGAAGTGTTGACGAGAGCTATGAAAACAGGAGCTGGTTGATATCCGGTGGGAAGCGGGTAACGCAATTCAATCGCGAAAGCCCTATATCGCCGCTTGTCAATACCGTGAGCACCTTATTTTACGGCAAGAATTATATGAAGATATATGAGAACTATTTTGGTTCACTTCACTTCAGGAAAAAATTTGAATCAGGTTTCGAAATAAAATTTGGTGGCTTTTACGAGGACAGGCTGCCTTTGGATAATAACACTATTTACACAGTTGACGAGGAGGATGCGAAACACCTCACTCCGAACTACCCGGTGGAGAAACTTAGCTCAAATTTTCAAAGGCACCAGGCAACGGTTTTCGAAGGCGAGATGAGCTTTCAGCCGGGACAGCGCTACATTCAATTTCCGAAGTCTAAGATATCAATCGGCTCAAGGTATCCTACATTCACTTTAAAGTATTCAAAAGGTATCGATGGTCTGTTAGGAAGCGATGTGAACTTTGACAAGTGGTATTTGGATGTGTCTGATACAAGGAATTTAAAATTATTAGGAACCTTGGTGTACAAGGCTGGAATTGGGGGTTTCCTTAATGATAAGAATGTGCCCATACAGGATTTTCAACATTTTAATGGAAATCTTACAACACTGTTAAACCGTTATGTGGGCAGCTTCCAACTCGCTTCTTATTATGCAAATTCCAATACAGCTTCGTTTTTTGTACGAGCCCACGCAGAGCATCATTTCCAGGGATTGCTTACAAATAAGATCCCGCTTTTCAGAAGGCTGAACTGGCATCTTGTTGGAGGCGGCAATGCGTTTTATGTGAATGAGAACAGTAATTATGTGGAACTGTTTGCCGGCATTGAAAACATTTTCAAAATGCTGCGGGTTGATTTTATTGCTGCTTACGAAAATGGAAGAGGAACATTAACCGGAATAAAGTTCGGAGCCGGAGGAATTTTCTCTGACAGGCTTAAAGAGCAAACAAGTACGCGAACCCGCAAAAACGGTTTAAGTATCGGATTCTAATTATCTTTGCCAAAATTTGGTTTGCCTGCAAGCATCCAACCCGTGAAATTCGGGTCCCTTTAAAGGAACAAATTAACATTATGGCAATTCTACACAACCGGGTTTCCCAAAAGGAGCTCAAACAAAGGCTGTACGCGGAAAGCGAGCCCAGAACCACCATTTCCTTTTATAAATATTTCCCTATTGACGATCCCAGGGTTTTTCGGGATGAACTCTATATGGCCTTTCATTCCATGCAGGTGTTCGGCCGCGTATATGTTGCCTCTGAAGGAGTTAATGCCCAGGTAAGTGTTCCATCCGGCAGGTTTGAAGAACTAAGGGCCTACATGGAAAGCACCGATCATTTCCGTGGAATTCGTTTAAACGTGGCCGTTAGTGACGGGAAATCTTTCTGGGTGTTGAAGGTGAAAGTGCGGGACAGGATCGTTGCAGACGGGATTGATGACCCGGGCTTTAGTATGGAGCAACGGGGGAAGTATGTGAATGCAAGGGAGTTCAACAAACTCACCGAAGACTCCGAAACTATAGTAATTGATATGAGAAATCATTACGAGTTTGAAGTGGGCCATTTTGTAAATGCTTTGGAAATACCGAGTGATACGTTTCGGGAACAGTTGCCCATGGCTGCGGAAATGATGAAGGACAAGGCCGACAAAAATATAATAATGTATTGCACGGGAGGGATAAGATGTGAAAAGGCAAGTGCGTATATGCTTCACCGTGGTTTTAAAAATGTATTTCACCTGGAGGGTGGCATTATCAATTATGCTAACCAGGTTAAAGAAAACGGGCTCGCCAATAAATTTATCGGAAAGAACTTCGTGTTTGATGAGAGGCTTGGGGAGCGCATCTCTGATGATATTATTGCTCAATGCCATCAATGCGCGAAACCTGCCGACACCCATATCAATTGTGCCAATGAGGCCTGTCATCTTTTATTCATACAATGTGAGGAATGCAGGGAGAAATATAATTCTACCTGTTCTGCAGAATGCTGTGAAGTGATCAACCTTCCTGAAGAAACGCGGCAGGATCTGCGCAAGGGTTTGGATAAAGGTAGAATGATCTTCAATAAATCGCGGCAAAGAATGCTCTCATTAAAGAAATAAAAAAAATGCGTTGAACTTCCAACGCATTTTTTTTACAGGTAAGAAAGTTGACTATAATGCTTCGGGTGATTCATACCCGGAGTTTGCGGGCCTGCTCCTTTCCGTGGTCGCCTTGTGTAAAGGTCCTGCGGATGATGAGTTTCGCCCTTCGGTTGAACCAAAGTGGTTTGAAACCTTATCCATTACGCCTGTTACTCTCTCCCTGAGTCCGCTAACAGAATCTTTGCCTTTGCGGGACAAGTTTTCCCTTGTTACTGATCCCTTATCTGGTGCCAGTAGTACGCCAGCGAGGTATCCCACAGCTGCGCCCGCAAGCAATCCGCCTAATAAACTTTTCCTGTCTTCCATATGCTTTAATTTTTAAACTTGAACAATTGGTAAGCAACGCCCGTGCATCGAAAGATTCAAACTGCATGCCAGTTGAGCCAGGCCTTTAAAAAGAATTGTGTGAAGAGGTTTTATTCCACTTTCTTAAATAACAGGGAATAAATAGTTTAGCAACCGAAACATTTTTTTTAAGAAGGTGTATAACTTAATTCCGATGATGGAGGTTTACAGCGGTTGATATCAATATTTCTCTAATGTTTTCCGGTGACGCGGGTTGAGGAACAAAT
This sequence comes from Bacteroidota bacterium, assembly GCA_023433345.1. Lineage (GTDB taxonomy): Bacteria > Bacteroidota > Bacteroidia > Chitinophagales > Chitinophagaceae > Ferruginibacter. The sequence continues at coordinate 5,060 of JAEZDA010000042.1, forward strand.
TTTTCCCCGGTGACGGCCTCAAATAATTCAATATACTTTTCGCTGATCTGGCCAACCCATTCTGCACTCATCTCAGGAATCACTTCGCCCGGCTTACCCATAAAATTATTTTCAATCAGCCATTCACGAACAAATTCCTTACTAAGTTGCTTCTGTTTTTCACCGCTTTCCTGCCTTTGCTTAAATCCATCCTCATAAAAATATCGTGAGGAATCAGGTGTGTGAATTTCATCCATCAAATAAATTTTATCACCTACTTTTCCGAATTCATACTTGGTATCTACGAGTATCAAACCTTTTTCTTTCGCGAGTTTTCTGCCGCGATCGAAAAGCCGTAGTGCATAATTTTCTATTTGCTCATATTCATTTTGCGTGGCAATACCTTTTGCGATGATCTCTTCCCTGGAGATGTCTTCGTCGTGGCCTGCATCAGCTTTTGTTGACGGCGTTAATATCGGTGAAGGAAAAAAGTCGTTCTCTTTTAACCCTTCGGGCATTTGAACACCGCATAAAATTCTTGAACCTGAATTATAGGTTCGCCATGCATGCCCGGTAAGATTTCCACGAACCACCATTTCGATTTTGAAAGGCTCGCATCGGATGCCTGCACTAATTTGTGGAGCCGGCACTTCCAGGAGCCAGTTTGGGCAGACGTCTGAACAGGCATGAAGCATATAGGCAGCGATCTGGTTCAATACCTGTCCTTTAAAGGGGATCGTTTTGGGAAGTATAACATCAAAGGCCGAGATGCGGTCGGAAGCATAAAGAATTATCCATTTAGCATTTATCGTGTATACATCCCGAACCTTGCCCCGATAAAATGCCGTTTGAAAAGGCAACGCTATATTTTCCATGTGGCGAAGATAAGTTCAGGTAAACAAATTGCCCTGAGCGATATCCGGGCCGGTGAAATTATGACCAGGATAATGAGAAAAAATTAAAAGCCCATGACGTAAAAATGCTGCTCTAACTTTCTTCACAATTGGGAATAACAAAATTTACTTTTCATTGTAACAAATTCTTACATTGCTATCATTAACCTAAACCAAAACAACCATTATGAAAAGACTCAGGAGTTTTTTGGTGGTGTTCGTCGCACTCTTTTTCAGTGTGATGAATGCTAATGCCCAAAATACCACCATCAGCGGAAACGTAAAGAACAGCAGCACCCTTGAAAATGCATCGGCTGTTTCGGTTACAGTAAAAGGAAGCTCTGAAGGAACCTTTACTGATGAAAAAGGAAATTTCCGGTTAAACGCCAGAACCTTTCCTCTGACGCTTATATTTTCATCGGTCGGCTTTCAAACCCAGGAAGTGGAGGTAAAATCTCCGGAGGATGCCGTGTTTGTTTCACTCAATCCGGGCAACGTGCTAGGGCAGGAGGTTGTTGTATCTGCCTCGCGTGTCGCTGAAAGGATCCTTGAGTCTCCGGTTTCTATAGAAAGGGTGAATGCAGCGACCATTCGAACCGCACCTGCGGCGAGTTATTATGATGTAGTAAACAATATGAAAGGCGTGGATGTTGTTACATCTTCATTAACCTTCAAAACTCCCACTACACGCGGCTTTTCGGGAAGCGGAAACACACGTTTCACCCAGATAGTTGACGGGATGGACAACCAGGCTCCCGGCTTGAATTTCTCGGTAGGAAGTGTGATAGGTTTAACGCAGCTTGATGTAGAAAATATGGAACTCCTTCCCGGTGCATCATCGGCTTTGTATGGGCCAGGAGGAATGAACGGAACTCTTTTGATCAACAGCAAAAATCCTTTTCGCTACCAGGGGCTTTCATTTGAAATTAAAACCGGCATTATGCATACTGATGAGAGGCAGAGACCTACATCACCGTATCATAACTGGAGTTTACGCTGGGCGAAGAAAATATCTGATAAATTCGCGTTTAAAATCACCTCGGAACTTATCCAGGCTAAGGATTGGGTAGCGCAGGATTACCGCAATTTTAACCGGATCGGAACACTTGGAACGGTGAAGCCGGGCACGCGCGAAACAGACCCCAATTACGACGGCGTTAGTGTTTTTGGTGATGAAACATCTATTGACATTGTTCCTGTGTTGCAAGGTATCGGCGCCCAGGCACCTTTTCTCGCAGGATTTATCGACTCATTGTCAACCAACCCCATCCGTGTTTCACGTACGGGATACAATGAAAAAGATGTGCTGGACCCTACAACGCTTAATTTCAAATTAGGCGGTTCTTTAAATTATAAACTCTCTTCTGCAACAGAATTGATTTTAGCAGGGTATTGGGGAACCGGAACTTCTATTTATACAGGTTTGGATCGTTACAATTTGCAGGATCTGAAAATGGGCCAATACAAACTTGAACTTCAAAATAAAAGATGGTTTGTTCGCGGATACACCACACAGGAAAATTCGGGAAATACATTTGTAGGAACTACAACAACCCGATTGACCAACGAGGCATGGAAACCCTCAATTACTTTAGATGCAAACGGCAACCCTGCACCACTCGCTACTGATTGGTACCCGGTATATGCGCAGGCATTTCTTGCAAATAAGCTCGCAGGTCAAACAGACTTTGATGCCCATAACAATGCAAGAGCAATTGCTGATATAGGCCGACCGGCGCCGGGCAGTGCAGAGTTCAAAACCCTTTTCAACCAGGTGAAGAACCGGCCAATACCTAATGGCGGAAAATTCCTCGACAGAACGGACCTTTATCAGGCGGATGCGCAATATAATTTCTCTGACCTTACAAAAGATTTTGCTGACCTGTTGGTAGGCGGAAGCTATAAAACCTATGTTCTCAATTCTGAAGGAACTCTTTTTGCCGACACCGCGGGTACAATTAAAATAAAAGAATTTGGCATCTATGCCCAGGCCGGCCGCAATCTTTTAAATGACGTACTTCGGATAACCCTTGCCGGTAGATACGATAAGAATTCAGGATTTGAAGGGAAGTTTACGCCCCGTGCCACAGCTTTAATTAAAGTGAAAGAAAACAATAACGTAAGGCTTTCATTTCAAACTGCATATCGTTTCCCTACAACCCAGCAACAATGGATCAACCTCCTTGGGTCTGGCACGCGCCTGCTGGGCGGCGATCCTTCATTCAGGAAATTCTATAATTTCGATACCAACCCTGTTTACTATCTTGACAACCTGAGAAAGGGCGAGGTGCTTCCTTACGACAATGTTGATTATAAGCCTGAATCTGTTTCAACTTTTGAAGTAGGTTTCAAAGGGCTCCAATTGAATGATAAGCTTCTGATTGATGTTTACGGTTATTTCGGGCAGTATAAAGATTTCTTAACACGCACGCTACTCGTTCAAAACAAAGAGGGCGATCCTATTTCACAAGCTGACACGCTTTCAGGAAATATTTATTCAGTACCGGTGAATATTTCAGACAAGGTGAAAACATTTGGATATGGAATCAGCCTTGACTATCGCCTTCCACGCAACTTCGGCGTTTCCCTGAATGCGTCCTCTGATGAATTAAAAGATGTGCCTGAAGGATTCGTTTCATTCTTTAACTCGCCTAAATATCGTTTTAATGCAACGCTTTCAAATACCGGCTTCGGTGGCGGCAAGCGCTTTGGATTCAATGTTACATACAGGTGGCAGGATAGCTTTTTCTTCCAGGGGGATTTTGCTTCAGGAACGGTACCGGCTTTTCATGTGCTCGATGCGCAGGTTAGCGTAAAACTCCCTAAGACGAAATCGACATTCAAAATAGGAGCGAACAACCTGCTGAACCAATACTATTACAATGCAATAGGTAATGCTCAGATCGGTGGACTTTACTACGCAAGTTTTGGATACAACCTGTAATAATTTAAACACTTCTTTAAAAATTTTGAAAATGATATTCATAAATAAAATAAAAACCGCTTCGATTGCACTTGTAGCAACAGCGGCAGTGTTTATGGCGTGTAATAAGGAGCCTGAGCAGTTTTTAGAGCCCGATCCACTACCGCCCACGGGGGAAACGATAGCAGAACAACTTTCGTCTAACGACAATGACAGCCTGTTCACCAGGCTTGTAATTCATTCAGGCCTGATGCCTTTGCTCAGTGGAGGCGACAACAATACCTATACAGTGTTTGCCGCAGATAACGCTGCAATGAAAGTGGCGATAAATGTGTTGTCGGGCGGCCTTGTTCCTTTGAACGCGCCAGATGCAGTGTTTTCAGGCTTTATAACCGGAAGCGTTCCGCAAGCGCAGGCAGCTGCCATCGTTGCGCATGCGATTATTCCTCAAGCCGCCACCACGGCTACATTTGGTACAGGCTTTCCGAATTACCAATATCCGACCATGTATAACCCTGCGCCCAGCATAAGCAGCTTTGTGAGGCTCGACCTGTTTCCGAGTGCACGAAACGGCAATTGGGTGAACAACATTCCCCTGGTTGGTGTTGATCAGGCAGCGTCAAACGGCATCATTCATCATTCAGCAGTACTGGTTACTCCTCCGCAACGTTATTTATGGAACAGGATCGACACAGATCCTCAACTTACATATTTGAAGGCGGCTATTCTTCGCGCTGACAGTGCGACGGTAACACCTACTACTCCCGGCACTTTGCAAGGATATCTTTTAAACATCGGGGCGAACTTTACAGTTTTTGCACCCACTGACGCTGCTTTCCAGGCAATCCTCACTGCCGCGATCACACAAGCTTTGATTGCCCAGGGGGCGCCGCCGGCAACAGCAGCAGCTCAGGCAGCCGCATTGGCTTCATCACCGACCGTTTTCCAGAACCCAGCCTTATTTCCGGTGTTAACCGCGCAGGTGGTTCAGGGAATTGTTGTTTATCATCTTCTGGATAAGAGGGCATTCACAAACAATTTTCCAACAACACCTGCCAATGTACCAACGGTGCTGAATGGTTTTATTCCGTCGCACCCCGGTGTTGAAATTGGAGTGACGATGGGAACTCCGTTTCCTACTGCGGCCACAGTGAAGGGCGCTGAGAATGCTACGCCGGCGAACATCATTATGAACCCAACCCCTTTAACGCCCGATCCTGCCGGCAGCAGCGATCAGAATTTTCTGAATGGTGTATTGCATAAGATAGACCAGGTGCTTCTTCCTTTGCCTTTATAGTGCTCTTAACCTGATAATGAAAAAGAGGATCGTAAAAGATCCTCTTTTTTTATCTTGATACTTTCGGTTGAGTACCTAACCTTTCTTTTCGTAATCATAGTTCACCATCCAGTTGATCCCGAATTTGTCTGTAAACATTCCAAAGAATGCTCCCCAAAACGTTTTGCTCATCGGCATAGTGATTTGCCCTCCTTCTGACAAACCGTTAAACAAACGTGTAGCTTCATCCTCGTTTTCTGTATTGATCGAAAGCGAAATATTATTTCCCATATTGATCACCTGGCCGAAAGCTTCTGAAGAGTCGGAACCCATCAATACCGTTTCCTTACTTATTTGAAGTGATACATGCATGATCAGTTCTCCGGCTTCCGGGCTAAGAGGTTTATCTGAAGGCATGTCCTTAAATCGCCCGATATATGGAAATTCTCCCCCAAAAACCGATTTGTAAAAGTTGAAAGCCTCTTCGCAATTGCCGTTGAATGTGAGATAAGGATTTACTTGTGCCATAATTTTTTGTTTTGGTAAAGGTAAACAACACTCAATCACCTTTTTGGTGAGAAATTAATATAATGAGGGTTTAAGATGTTATGATTCAATTGCATACGGCACGTTTTATGTAATTGATATCTGACACACAAAAATCCAAAGTAATGCCACAGGATGATTTAAAACCTTACAACAGGAGGCCTGGAGAGGCCAACACAAAGGCCGAGCAGCCCATTAAAAGTGAAGAAAGATACCCGACTCACCACAGTCGCCTTGATGAACAGGGAAAAGTACCTGCCAGCAATTCCTTAAAACACGATCTAGATAGCCAGTCGGATGTACGTAAGTCTTCTTCGGCGCGTGAATACCGCATCTGGTGAAATGCCTTTTACACGTTAAAGCGGAAATGCATGATGTCTCCATCCTGCACTACATACTCTTTGCCCTCAATTCTCAGCCTTCCATTATCACGCGCGGCTGATTCAGATCCGTACTTTATAAAATCTTCGTAGGAGATCACTTCTGCTTTAATGAAACCTTTTTCAAAATCAGTATGAATAACACTTGCTGCCTGGGGTGCCTTCCAACCTTGCTGGATCGTCCATGCCCTTACTTCCTGCACTCCGGCTGTGAAATAAGTGGAAAGGTTGAGAAGTTTATAGGTTGAATGAATCAACCTGTCTAATGCAGGCTCTTTCATATTATATTCCTCCATGAACATTTGCTTGTCGTCGGGATTTTCGAATTCTGCAATCTGCGCTTCAATGGCGTTCGTCATAATAATCACTTCAGCGTTATCATCCTTTACTGCAGCCTGTAGTGCTTCCGAATATTTATTTCCCGTATGCATGCTGGCCTCATCAACATTCGCAACATAAAGGACAGGTTTGTCTGTAAGCAGGAAGATATCTGCAATTGCAGATTTTTCTTCTTTTGAAAGGTTAAGCGATAGAATGTTTTTGCCTTTCTCAAGATGGTCTTTACAGCGCTGAAGAACTTCAAATTCCGCCTTCATTTTACCGTCGCCGTTTTTAACAAGCTTTTCAATCCTCTGCAGTTTTTTATCTACGCTTTCAAGATCTTTAAGCTGGAGTTCGGTTTCAATGATCTCTTTATCTCCCACAGGGTTTATCGGGCCTTCCTCGCGTAGGATATTGTCATCTTCAAAACAGCGGATCACCTGTATGATTGCATCTACTTCACGAATATTTGCAAGAAATTTGTTTCCCAGGCCTTCTCCCTTACTTGCACCACGAACGAGCCCCGCAATGTCTACAATTTCAATTTGAGTAGGAACCGTGCGGTTGGGTTTTACCAGTTCTTCCAATTTATTAAGCCTTGGGTCAGGTACGTTCACAAGACCAACATTCGGTTCAATAGTACAAAACCTGTAGTTGCTCGCCTGCGCTTTTGCACTGTTACTAACTGCATTAAACAGGGTTGATTTTCCCACATTCGGTAATCCGACGATTCCTGCCTGTAAAGCCATAATACTAATTTTTCAGGGCGCAAAGGTAAGATTTGTGCGTTAATGCATTTTTCGTTTTATTACATTAATTTCAACCCGACTTGTTTCTGTGCAGTAAACTGGAAACTGAACTGCTTATTAACCAATAAAATTCATGGCTTTAAGTCGCATCTGGTCTGCGTTTTTTATTATCGCAATTCTTTTGGCAGCTACCCAGGTAGTTTTCACAAATAGTAATTCAAACTTATTTGCATCTATGGTTTCGGGCAAGGCCGGAGATACGATCCGTGTGAACAACATGGATGCATCAAGGGCTGAGGCGGATGTGATAGCAGCAATTGAAAAAAGCGGAGTTTATCACGGACCGGCTTTCAGCACCAGCAAAATGGCTGACGGACGTTTGATGAATTTCAAAATTCAAAGAGCAGATGGATTAATAGAAACCTGCCAAACGGCCGTTACGCTTTGTTTGAGGCTGATAGGCTTCATGGCTTTATTTATGGGCTTTATGAGCATTGCCGAGAGGGCCGGCGGTATTCGTTTTCTTTCCCGAATTATAGGACCGTTCTTTTCAAGAATTTTCCCGGACATTCCAAAAAATCATCCATCCATGGGCCACATGATGATGAATTTTTCTGCTAACATGTTAGGGCTTGATAATGCTGCTACGCCGTTTGGCCTGAAGGCGATGGAAAGCTTGCAGGAGATAAATCCGGATAAGGAGCGCGCCTCAAACCCCCAGATCATGTTTCTCTGCCTTCATGCATCCGGGCTCACGCTGATACCTGTTAGCATCATCGCTCTCAGGTCTGCCGCCGGCGCAGAGAATCCAATGGATATTTTTATTCCCTGCATGATCGCCACCTTTATGGCAACCATCGCTGCAATGATGATCGTTGCATTTAAACAAAGAATAAAAATTTTCCAGCCGGTAATAATGGCCTGGGTACTTGGCATTTCAGCAGTGATAGCAACGCTCGTAGTGTATATCAAATCTCTTGAACCGGATGCTGTACAGGTTTTTTCAGGTTCCTTAAGCAGCGGACTGATACTGCTGATCTTTCTCCTGATCATTCTTGCCGCATTGTATAAGAAGATCGATGTATTTTCTTCCTTCATAGACGGAGCCAAAGGCGGTTTTGAAACTGCTGTTAAAATAATCCCTTACCTGGTTGGGATGTTGGTGGCTATAAGTCTTTTAAGAACAAGCGGCGCCTTCGACATATTAATTAATGGAATAAAACAACTGGTGTTACTAACGGGGTCGGATACCCGCTGGGTAGATGGCATTCCCACGGCTTTAATAAAACCCTTTAGCGGCGGGGGAGCGAGGGGAATGATGGTTGATACTATGAGTACCTTTGGTGCCGATTCTTTCGCGGGAAAGCTCTCTTGCGTATTGCAAGGCTCGTCAGACACCACATTTTACGTGATCGCGGTTTATTTTGGTGCGGTGTCGGTGCGCAACACAAGGTATACAGTGGGTGCGATGTTGCTTGCTGACCTTGTCGGAATAATTAGTGCAATATTGCTTAGTTATCTTTTCTTTACCTGATTCACTTTGATCCCAGTTGTGAATTATTATCTGTAGAAGGGTTTGAATTGTCTGAGTCCTCAGCATCTGCATCATAGTTATCAAAAATATCGGCGAGGTGATGGGCCTTGTAAACCTGTCTTGTAAAGCGATTTCCTAAAACAATAATTGTTGCGTCCTGCTCCGGCAATCTTACGAACGCGGCATTGTTGCCATGCCACCAGCCGTTGTGAAATATCATTTTTTTTCCGGTTGGATATACGTTCATTCTCCATCCAAGCCCATAATTTTTAATACCGGGTTTTTCATTACTGTAGGGCGTGTAAGCAAGCTTAATGGTTTCAGCACGAAACAATTTTCCGCTCGCGAGGGCTCGGTCCCAAATTAAAAGGTCCCTCACCGTGCTGTAGATATTTTTATCTCCATAAACCTGGTCGAGGTAATCAAACCTGATAAGGTCTCCACGCCAATCGTAAGATCCGGTGGCAGTTGCAGTATCATTGAGCGAAAACACAAATGTGTGCTGCATGTTTAACGGATCGAAGAATTCCTTTTTGAGGTAATCTGCATATCTCATTCCTGAGACCTTTTCAATTACAAGTGCGAGCAAGGCAAAATTGGTGTTGCAGTAACTAAAACCTGCATCCGGCCGTCCGATATTTTTGATCTTTTCCTTCTGCGTTATAAGAGCCCTGAGAATATTATGGTTTGAAATGAATTCCTTTTTATCCCAGCCAAGGTCTTCCATAAAGTATGCGTAGTTGGGGATGCCACTTCGATGATTCAGCAGTGTTTTTATGGTAACCCCGGGATAATTAAATTCAGGAAAGAACTTTGATACGGAATCATCAATATTTAAAAAACCCTGTTCCATAAGCTTTAGCACGGCCATAGCCGTAAAAGTTTTGCTTACCGATGCTATGTGAACGGGAGTTTCAGGAGTAAAGGCAATTTCCTTTTTAGGTATTACATTTCCAACATATTTTTCAAACACCGGAACACCGTTCTTTGCAACAAGAATTCCTCCATTGAAATTTGAAGGAGCGAGAACCGAGTCGAACCAGTCGCTGCATTTTTGAAATAGTGAATTTTTTTCTGTAGTGGATAAATTTCCGGCCGGAAGCTCGATCCGATAGGGTTCTGATGGAGGATCTGAATTCTTTTTTTCGATTGAATGACAGGAAGCACTAAGAACAACAACAGCCGCCCATAAGTAAAATCTTGTGTAAGTAAAGGTTTTAGACATGTTTCTTCGGTAGGCTGGCTTCATAAAATATTAAACTCGCTTAAGATATATTTGTACAAAATACACCCTAAACCAATGGCAGACAAAAATGTGACCAGTTATCCGAAAGAGCGCATAAAAATTTTGTTCCTTGAAAATATAAGTGCTTCTGCTTTAGAGCATTTTTCAAAAGCAGGATATGGAAACATCAGGTCATTGTCGCATGCCTTATCAGAAGAGGAATTGATCAAGGAAATAAAAAATGTTCACATACTTGGTATCAGGAGCAAAACCCGCGTTTCCAAAAAGGTTTTGGCTGCGGCATCCCGGCTTCAGGCAATCGGATGTTTCTGTATCGGCGTAAACCAGGTGGATATTGAGGCCGCAACCGATGCGGGCGTTGCTGTTTTTAATGCGCCATACAGTAATACGCGCAGTGTTGCTGAACTGGTGATCGGTGCTGCAATAATGCTGGTGAGAAAGATAGTAGACAAAAACAAGGCTGCGCATGAAGGGAGATGGATGAAGGATGCCGGAGGATGCTTTGAGCTGCGGGGAAAAACCATAGGCATTATTGGCTACGGGAATATCGGGAGCCAGGTAAGTGTGCTGGCTGAATCTCTCGGAATGAAAGTTTTGTTCTATGATGTCGAAACTAAGCTGCCCCTGGGCAATGCTACAGACAGCCGCACTCTTCGCGACCTTATCACTCAAAGCGATGTGGTTACTCTTCATGTTCCTCAACTAACAACTACGCGTAACCTGATAAATGCAAAGAATTTGGCGTGGTTCAAAAAGACTGCGGTCTTAATAAATTATGCCAGAGGTGAAGTTGTGGATCTTAATTCGTTAAGAAAGGCTTTGCTTGCAAACACGATTTCGGGCGCTGCTATAGATGTTTTTCCTGTTGAACCCGAAAGCAATGGCGATAGTTTTGATACGCCCTTGCGGGGACTTCCTAATGTATTGTTGACTCCGCACATTGGCGGCAGCACGCAAGAAGCCCAAAGCAATATCGGAGAGGATGTGGGCGCTAAGCTCTTTAATTATCTGGAAAAGGGAACCAGCACCGCCTCACACACTGTTCCTTCGCTGGCTCTTCCGCCTCAGGAAAATACGCACCGCATATTGCACATACATAAAAATGTTCCTGGCGTTTTAAGTAGCGTGAACACTCTTCTTAGCGATAATAAAATCAACATTCTCGGCCAGTACCTTAAAACAAACGAGAGGATCGGTTATGTGGTTTTGGATATAGATAAGAGTTTAAGTAAGCGGGCCGAAGCACTCTTGAAGGATGTAAAAGACACGATCCGCGTAAGATCTCTTTACTGATTCTGGTCGTTAAGTGGAACGATCCCCGAATGCTGGTCTTTTTCGGACAGTTTTTTCGAAAGCGTTTATGCGTGCCCGTAGAGCAGGCGTCGGTCGCTGAGCTGCAAGAACCGTCCGAATTTCGGGAATGATCTCGGGATATTTTTTCGACAGGTTAGCCAGAATTCCTATGCAATGAGCCTTCACTGCAATTGCTTCCCGGATGTCTGCAAGGAAAATGATGAATGCGAGATCCATCCATTCGCCTTCATCATTTTCCGGAATATCCATCACTTCAATTATTCTTGTAATATTTCTTCTAACCGCCGGGTGCAGATCAGTCCTATTTGCATGAAGGGCAAGCTTATTGAAATGGTTTTGAAAAAGGGCCGGTTGTTGGCGGGCTATCTTCGTCAGCGGCCACGCGGCTCTCTGAATAATGCTGTATTCTCCGTTTAGAAAAAGGGAAAGTAAATCATTGAATCTCCGCTTAGAGTTGCCGGCATATTTTACAATCTTCTCGCACTGGGCTTTGCTGTGCTCTCTTAAAATTTCATCTCTTAAAACCATTCCGGCGATACGTTAAAAGGGTGTAATGAATTCAAATTCCGTACATTGCAATACTAAAAGTAATATCCTGTACCGGTTAATTGAAAAAATTTAAACTGTATTGTTTAATATGGCAAAGCAAAAGAAAGCCGCCTCTAAATCTTCCAAAACAAAAATTTTAAAAGGTGAATTAGATATCAGCCGAAGCGGCATGGGCTTCGTGAAGGTAGATGGACTTGACCAGGACATAATGGTAAAGCCTAATGATTTTGGGCTTGCATTTCACGGCGATACCGTAAGAGTGGAAGTGCCACTCCACCAGGGAGGTCGTGATCAGGGTAAAGTGATTGATGTTGCACAACGGAAAAAGACAGAGTTTCTTGGCGCGATGGAAGTAAAAAACAAGGTAGCGTTCTTCGTATCGGGAAATGATAAGTTGCCGGATTTTTATATACCGCAAGATAAACTCAAGGGAGCAAAAGATGGCGATAAGGTAGTGGTGCGTTTTGTGAAATGGGATAAGGCAGACAAAAAACCTGAAGGGGAAGTTATTTCAATTCTTGATGCGAAGAGTGAAGGTGACCTGGCCATGAAGGAAATATTGGTTGAAGCCGGCTTTCCGCTTGCATTTGATGAGGTGGTTCTTAAGGAGGCCAACAAGTTAGACGAAAAAATAACGCGTGAAGAGATCAGGAAGAGAAAGGATTGCCGTGATATACTAACCTTCACCATTGACCCGGTTGATGCAAAAGATTTCGATGATGCAATCTCAATACGGAATCTTGACAATGGATATTATGAGATCGGCGTGCATATAGCTGACGTAAGCCATTTCGTGACGCCGGGCAGTATATTAGACGTGGCGGCCTACGAAAGAGCCACAAGTGTATATCTTCCTGACCGCGTGAACCCAATGCTTCCGGAAAAAATTTCAAATGAATTGTGTTCTCTCAGACCCAATGAAGATAAATATACTTTTTCTGCAATTTTTCAAATTACCAACAGGGCTGAGATCAAGCATAAGTGGATAGGCAGAACGATCATTCACAGCAACCATCGTTTTACTTATGAAGAAGTTCAGCAAACAATAGAAACGGGGGATGGCCTGCATCATAAACCGATATTGCTTCTCAACAGCCTGGCAAAGCAGTTTAGAGAAGAGCGTTTTAAAAATGGAGCGATAAACTTTTCTTCGCAGGAAGTTCGGTTTAAACTTGATGAAAATGGAAAGCCCATCGGAATAGAAATAAAGGAAAGTAAGGATGCTCATAAACTTATTGAAGAGTTTATGCTGCTTGCCAACCGAACAGTTGCAGAATATGTATCGAAGATCAGGATCAATAAAGAGCCTGTTCCTTTTCCTTATAGAATTCACGATACGCCGGATGAAGAAAAGTTGCAGATGTTCGTTGCATTCGCAAAAAAATTCGGCTACAAGTTCAATACACATGATGAAATGGCGGTTGCCAATTCTTTCAACCAGTTATTGAAAGATGTACAGGGTAAACCTGAGCAACATGTGCTTGAGCAAATTGGTATCCGTACAATGGCTAAGGCGGTATATACTTCCGAAAACATCGGGCATTATGGGTTGGGGTTTGAAAATTACTGTCACTTTACTTCTCCGATCAGGCGCTATCCAGACATCCTTTCACACCGGATCATTCAGGAATGCCTTGATAAAAACGTAAGACCAGATAAAAAAATGGAGGAGAAATGCAAACATTGCAGTGAGATGGAAAGGGCTGCGATGGAGGCAGAAAGGGCAGGAAATAAATATAAGCAGGTTGAATACATGAAGGAATTCATCGGTGATGAATTTGAAGGTGTAATAAGTGGCGTTTCAAATTTTGGTTTTTGGGTTGAAACGATCGAGCATAAATGCGAAGGGCTGGTTAGTTTAACGTCACTTTCAGAGTTTGACGATTTCAGGCATGATGCAGAAAATTATGCGCTTATCGGGTTGAGAAGCAAACGTGCGTTTAGAATGGGCGACAAAGTTGCCATCCGCGTGGTATCAGCCAACCTGAGCCGGCGCCAGTTGGATTACGAATGGGTTCATGGCACACCCGATAATAAAAAAGAAAAGCCAAAAAGGAAGGCGGTTAAAAAAAGATCCAAATAGCCTGCAGTTTTTATTATGCAAACTTTTCTTGAACTGTCTCAATTATTTGAGCGCAGATTTTCTGAAGAACAATTTCCCGCCGAACCGGCCACACTCTATAATGCGGCAAGACACATACTAACGGTGGGGGGTAAGCGAGTTCGACCTGTGAGCGTTTTACTTGCAAATGAATTGTTCGGTGAATTGCATGAAGATGCCTTTCACGCTGCTATGGCTGTAGAACTCTTTCACAACTTCAGCCTCATTCACGATGATATACTTGATAACGCGCCGATCAGGCGGGGAGTGCAAACCGTGCACTCCAAATTTGGCAGGGATGCTGCTTTGCTTGCCGGGGACGTAATGCTCGTTGCCGCTTATGAGAAGCTGAGCAAGGCAAGTGCAGAATTTCTTCCCAGACTCCTGCAGTTGTTTAATAGCACGAGCAGAAAGGTATGCGAGGGGCAGCAGCTGGATATGGATCTCGAAAAAATTTCAGAAGTAAGTATGGAGTCTTACCTCGAAATGATAACCGGAAAAACTTCGGTGTTACTCGCATGTAGTTTACAAATGGGAGCTATAGTAGGAGGTGCCGGCATTGGAAACCAGGAGCACCTCTATGAATTTGGAAAAAACCTTGGAATAGCGTTTCAAATACAGGATGACTATCTCGACGCTTACGGCGACCCGGAAAAATTCGGTAAGCAGGTGGGAGGAGATATAATCTCAAACAAGAAAACCTTCCTCTGGATCCACGCAGTTTCGGCCTCTTCCGAAACCAACAGATCGAAACTTAATGAACTGATGCAATCAAATACTCCGGATAAAGTGAAGCAGGTGCTGGAAGTGTATAATGATTGCAATGTTGATTCCTGGGCAAGAACGTTGAAAGAAAAATATTTCGATAAGGCTATGATGCACCTCGATGAAGTAGCCGTTCTTAAAAGCAGAAAGGCGCGTTTGGAAGAGCTTGCATCGTTCCTCATACAAAGGCAGAATTAAGATATGTTCCTCCATATCTCTTTTATTCCAAAGAACCCTTTTGGTATCAATTTTGAAACATTCGGCTGAATGTTGTTCTGCAGATTTCCCCTTTAATTAACGTGAAGTCTGGGTGAGGTTGATTACTTTTTAAATTCATCCCCCAATGACGAGAGTATTTACTCTGGCAGTTCTAATGTTACTGACCTGCTTTTCTGCGTATACGCAAACCCAGGCCCCGGTTTATTTATCTCAAACGATTTCGAATGCCAATGTACGCGGATTCTATCGTTATTTGCCTGCAGACTATAATTCTTCAGGCAAAACTTATCCTGTCATCTTATGGATACACGGAGCGGGCCAGGTAGGTGCGGGCAACACAGCAGAGCTTCCAAAGGTTTTACAATATGGAGTTCCAAAATTGATAAGTGAGGGCGCTTTCCCTTCAACTTTCAATTCAGGAGACAGCACTTTTTCCTTCATCATAATTTCGCCACAATTCCAGGCATGGCCCACGGGCTCAAATGTTGCGGGAATGCTGGCATATATCGAAAACAACTACCGGATCAATTCTCAACGAATTTATCTTATGGGAATCAGTGCCGGAGGTGGTGCCATAATGGACTACGCAAGCATTAGTACTGCAAACAGTAACAAGATCGCGGCGATGATCCCTTTCTGCGGAACATATACTTCCACACAAAGCCTGGCCAATCGAATCGCATCTACAAATTTACCTTTATGGCTCTTTCATAATACCTATGATGGAACTGTACCGGTGGCTTATTCGAGAAACTGGAAGAATTCTATAAACAGCTATATTCCTGCACCGACGCCTTTAGCCAAGCTTACGGAGTTTCCTGTTCAAAGTTCAGATCCTGTAACTGCGCACGAATGCTGGAGCCTGGCCACCACCGCCTCATACAAGCCCGAAGGAATAAATATTTATCAGTGGATGTTGAACTACAAAAGGAGCGGCGTTCCTGCGAATATCCCGCCTTTTGCGAATGCGGGCCCTGACCAGGTTTTAAATCTTCCATCAACTCTTTTCCTCGATGGTTCAGGCTCCGGTGACCCCGATGGTACAATTTCAAGTTTTAAATGGTCGAAGGCTTCGGGGCCGTCTTCTTATATATTCAGTGATTCAAATTCAGTTAACCCAACAGTATCTAATTTAACAGCGGGGCAATATATATTCAGACTAACAGTAACGGACAATCGCAATAGCTCCGCATCCGACCAGGTTCAGGTGAATGTGATCGCAGGTGGTTCAGGCGGGGCGGAAAAACGCGTGCTGATCGATGTTGGTCCGCCCCCGGCCAATGGAGGAGCGCTTTCGGGAACGCCTGACAACAATGGGAACCATTGGAATAATATGACCGACGCAAGGGTCGGGGTTCGCGTAAGTAATGCAAGAACAACAACCAACCTGTTAACATCAATAGGTCTGCAGGTTATAAATCGCATCGACGGAACCTACAATACAGGAGGTAACGGAATGAACAACGTAAACAGCCTGGGTTCGGTAGGAATTTATCCGGCAACTGCAACTAATGATTACGCTTTTGCCCACAACAGCGCTACTAACGGCAGGTGGAGAATTTCCGGGCTTCAACCGGGCATTGTTTACAGTATCAAGTTTTGGGGAACCAAATCATATGAAACCCGGGACCGAGATATTGAAATAAGGCGCCCCGGAGATGCTTCGTGGAAAACATACAGTGCAGCCAGCAATACAAATTTTAACCAGGCTGCCATCTTCACCGTAACGGGTGTAACTGATGCCGATTTCGATATTCGTGCAAAATCTCCCAGCATATTCGGGTACATCAATGTTATTGACATCACCTATACTGAAGGCGGTGTGGTCACAAATCAACATCCTGTTGCCAATGCGGGAGGAGATGCGAACGTATCTCTTCCCCAAACTTCACTTGTATTGAATGGTTGCGCCTCATCCGACCCCGAAAATGGCTTGCTGCAATATTCGTGGCGCCGCGTTTCCGGAAGTTCTTCCATCCAAATTCAAAATGCTACAGCATGTAGTACGGCGATTACCGGTTTGTCAGAAGGGAACTATTTATTTGAACTAACGGTAACGGATAGTGGCGGATTAAGTGACAAGGATACAGTGGCTGTATCTGTAAGTAGTGCGATGTCATTAGCATGGCCTCAAACGCCTCCTCCGATATGCGGTGATGCTCATAAAATTGTGATAGTTGGTTCTTCCACAGCTGCCGGTACGGGTGCATCTCCTCATGACAGTTCATGGGCGAAGAAATTGAGCACTTATATTTTGCGTGCGAACCCCCAGGCGGAGGTATACAATCTTGCTCTTGGCGGTTTAAACAGTTATCATCTTCGGCCAACTGGTTCAATTCCTCCTGCAGGTCGACCCCAACCAGATGAATCTCGCAATATTACGGCTGCTTTAGCACTGAATCCTCACGCAATAATTGTCAATTTGCCCTCGAACGATGCTGCATCCGCTTACACTCTTCAGGAAACCCAAACAAATTTCAACCTGATCGTTTCAACTGCCGATGCCGCCGGAGTTCCCGTATGGGTTTCAACTTCACAACCCCGCAATGGTTTGCCGGCCTCACAAAGTGCGTCACTCCTTCAACTGCGCGATTGGGTGATTCAGCGGTTTGGAGCCAAAGCAATTGATTTCTGGGCAACCGTAGGAAATACGGATGGAAGTATTAGTTCCGCCTTTGATGCAGGTGATGGAATACATCTAAATAACTACGGTCATCATATTCTTTTCTCCCGCACAGTGCTTGAGCGAATTTGGGATACCATTTGTTTGCGCAAAGGGAATTCAAACATACCTCCCGTAGCCCGGGCGGGAAACGATCAAACCATCAAGCTGCCCGCAAACTCCGTTATTGTATCCGGAACCAATTCCTTTGACCCTGATGGTGGAACAATCACTTCTTATTCCTGGTCCCGCTATTCAGGACCTTCCACCGGCCTTGCTATTTCGCAACCAAATTCAGCTCAAACCGCAATTACTTTTTCAAACTCCGGGTCCTATGGAATCAAGCTAACAGTTACTGATAATAATGGTGCATCTTCCTCTGACTCCGTGGTGATTAATGTATTGCCCGCAAATCAGGCCCCAATAGCAATTGCCGGTTCAGATAAGGTTATTCAAATGCCTGCCAACAAAACCTTATTAGATGGCAGAAGTTCCTCCGATAATGATGGCTCCATTACATCATATTCCTGGGAAATTATCAGCGGCGGACCGGGCGGCGTTTTGTTAAATGCGTCGAAAGACACAACTACATTCATATCAAATGTTGCAGGAACATTTATTATAAGGCTAACGGTAACGGATAATGGCGGATTGACCGCTGCAGATGAGGTCACCGTGAACGTTCTTCCTGCTTCCGCAACCGGCAAGCGTATCAATGTGAATCTTTACGAATCAGGAGTAACCTTCAACAGCAATGCCTGGAACAATTGGCAACCTTCCTCGAACGTTAGCAGTTCTCAGTTTAAATATAGTGACGGGTCTCAGAGTACAGTCAGCGCCGTGCTAACATCTCATTCACGGTTCTCAGATAATGGAGCGGGCTATGGAGCCGGGGCACTGGCCTGTCCACCCGAAGTTTTACGAATGAATTCAATACACACCATAAACAGAAACCTTGTGCTAAGCGGACTTATTCCTGGAGGGAGTTACGACCTTGAGTTTTATGGAAGCCGCGGGTTTACATCCGGCAGCCGGTCTATTTTCAGGCAGGGAAACCAGTCTGATACAATTGACACCGACTATAACCTTAACGACTATGCGAAATTGAACAATCTTGTTTCAGACAATGCCGGGAGAATAACCATTACATTGTCCTTTACCGGCACCTATAATTACTTTGCAGGTTTCTCCGTTATCCAGAAAACCTTGGCTTCGAGGAGTAGTATTGAAAGTGTAGCTGAAGGATCATGGAAGGTTTTCCCGGTACCTTTTGAATCAGGTCTTACGGTGAGTCTTGGAAGCGATGTTCAGGGAAAATATTCAATTGTGTTAAGTGACATGTCAGGGAAAGTTCTCTATCGCAGAACCGGCAGCAAAGGCAAGGGAGAGGAAGATGTTTTCATCAGAACGGCCGCATTGCAAGCGGGATTGTACCGGCTCACTCTTTTTTCCGGGAAGGGGTCTTTCCATCAAACTATTATAAGACGGTAAGATTTTCCGTGCGGAACAATGGCCATAGAGGTGAATTCATGCAAAAAAGAAAAAACGCTATATCTTACGCCATAAACCAGAACCTGCATGGCCAATTCGTTGTTCCGGCGCAAGAGCATTGCCGACATCACGCGAGAAAATGACGTAAAAAACCTTAATCCACATCACAACCTAAACAAAGTTCTCGGAGTAAGAGATCTTACCTTTTTGGGAATCGCTGCCGTTGTGGGCGCGGGGATTTTTTCAACCATTGGTGGCGCTGCGTACAACGGGGGGCCGGGCATTTCAGTCCTTTTTATTATTACAGCAGTTACCTGTGGGTTTTCAGCATTGTGTTATGCCGAATTTGCAAGTCGTGTACCCGTTGCCGGTAGTGCCTATACATATTCCTATGTAACCTTCGGTGAGTTGATCGCCTGGATAATTGGTTGGGCTCTGATACTTGAGTATGCGATCGGAAATATTGTAGTCGCTATTTCATGGAGCGGCTATTTCAATAATTTACTTGTTCACATTTTCAACATCCACCTTCCCAGTTGGATGCTTGTTGACCCTCAAACTGCGGCCCGGGCCTTTACTGAGGCATCTAATGCGATGGCATCCGGAGAAGTTTTGTCGCCTGAAACGGTTAAAAATTATTCTTTCGCGATAGAGGCATACAATGCTGCTCCCCGGATAGGGGAAACTCCCTTATTTTTTAACATTCCTGCCTTTATAATTGTTGCGCTGATTACATGGCTGGCTTATATCGGGATGAAAGAAAGCAAACAAACAGCAAACTTCATGGTGATCTTTAAGGTGGCCGTCATCATATTTGTAATTGTTGCAGGTGCTTTTTTTGTTGATACAAATAACTGGACCCCGTTCATGCCCAACGGATTTGAAGGAGTGTTAAAAGGTGTGTCTGCAGTGTTCTACGCTTATATTGGTTTCGATGCAATTTCCACTACTGCGGAGGAATGCCGGAATCCGCAGAAAGACATGCCGAAAGGAATGATCTATTCGCTCCTCATTTGTACAGGCCTGTATATACTGATAGCATTGATACTTACAGGAATCGAGAACTATTCAAATTTTAAAGGTGTTACCGATCCACTAGCTTTCGTATTTGAGAACCGCGCGCCCTGGATCGAAAAGATAATTTCGATAAGCGCAGTAGTTGCTACAACTTCCGTGCTTTTAGTATTTCAGATAGGACAGCCAAGAATCTGGATGAGCATGAGTCGTGACGGCCTTTTGCCGAAAAAATTTCAGAAGATCCATCCCAAATACAAAACTCCCTCTTTTGCAACCATAGTAGCGGGTGTGATAGTGGCGTTGGGCGCGCTTTTCATTGAGGGTGGCCTCGTAACAGATCTTACAAGCATTGGAACCCTGTTCGCTTTTGTACTGGTATCAGGTGGAGTGCTGATCTTGCCCAGAATTCCGAAGGAGGAGGGAAAATTCAGGTTGCCATACATCAACGGAAAATTTCTGATTCCTTTGGTGGTCGCTTTATTTATTTTCCTGGTTCGCGATAGAATTAAATTAGCAGTTTTAAATATTGAGGACGAAAGCTACCAGGAAGTATTATTTCTCGCTTTTATATTGCTGGCAATAATAATGTCAGTGCTTTCTTTTATAAAAAGTTATTCTGTAATTCCGGTAATGGGCGTTCTTACATGCGCCTATCTTATGATCGAGATTCCATCAATCAGTTGGTTGTGGTTTTTCGTTTGGATGGCACTGGGGCTACTTATTTACTTTCTGTATGGTTTCAAAAACAGTAAGCTCGCGCAAAAATCCTGATCTCCGCTGTATTTCCTTCTTAATTTTGCTGAATGAAATATGAAATAGGAGATAAGATAATTGTGCTGCACTCAAAGGAGGAAGGAAAAGTAATAGATATCATCAACGACAAAATGGTGATGATCGAGGTGAGAGGAGTGAGGTTTCCTGCTTACATGGACCAAATCGATTTTCCTTATTTCACCATGTTTTCGCAGCAAACTCCTAAGCCAGTTCAGAAGAAGGTGATATATGTTGACCAGGTAAGGCAAGAGAAGAAACACGTAAAGAAAAAGGGTAGCGGCGGAGTCTTCCTTAGTTTTTTGCCGGTGTTTGACAAAGACGTATTCGAAGATGATGTTGTAGAAAAATTAAAGGTATTTCTGGTGAATCAAAATGAAGAAGATTACAACTTCAGCTATCATTTGCTGTTTGGTGGTGATGTTCATTTTCAATTGGAGAATAAGATCAATGGTCTTTCCGAATTTTACCTTCACGACGTAAATTTTGAGGACATGAATGACGGACCTCGGTTTGAGTTCGAGTTTGCCCAACAAAAGCCTGTGAAGGGCAAGGCCGAATTCCAGGAGGTTTCATTTAAATTTAAGGCAAAGCAATTGTTCAAGAAAATAGAGGAGACTCAGGCTAAACAGGAAGCTACCTTCGCCTACCTACTCTTTCAGGAGTTTCCTGATAAAGTTGAAGTTGAAAAAATCGATCTTTCAAAGTTGAACAAGGCGGGTTTCAGAATGTATGATGCTACCAAGGGGAAGGAATTTCTTCCGCCTGCGAGGTCAGTAATCGATTTGCACATAGAAAAGCTAACTGATCAGCCTGGCGATCTTTCTACACCGGAAATACTTGACCTGCAACTTTTAAGCTTTGAGAAATACTATGAGCTGGCAGTGTTAAATAATCTGCCCTCCTTTATTGTGGTTCATGGAATAGGTGAAGGTGTGCTTCGCGAGGCTTTGCATGAAAAGCTGAAATTTAAAAAGGAAGTAAAATCTTTCGTTAATCAGCATCACCCAAGGTATGGTTATGGAGCAACAGAAATTTTCTTCAAATAGCCGCGGGAATTTTAATCATTTCAGTCGCCGTTTTTTTATCATTCCTCCTTTCATGTCTTTTACGCTGCTCATCACTACAAAGGCGTTCGGATCAATTTTCGTTACTTCCAGTTTGAGCTTGCCAACTTCGAGCCGAGTGATAACCGTGTAAATGATCTTCATGTCGTAAAGACGCTCCCCGCTTTTACCGTGGCCGCGTTCACCTTTATAAATCGTTACTCCGCGCCCCATTTTGTTTATGATCACCTCCCGGATCTTATCGGCTTTCATAGAAATGATTGTAACCGCAGTGTATTCTTCAATTCCTTCTATAACAAAATCGACGGTTTTTGAAGCAGATAAATAGGTGAGCATTGCGTATAAGGCGGTTTCAACACTCAGCAGCCAAGCCGCCAGGGAAAAGATCAGAATATTTATGATCATTATCACATCACCGATGGTTAGCCCTGTTCTTTTACTTATTGCGATTGCCAATACTTCGGTGCCATCGAGCACTGCGCCTCCTCTAACGGCCAGTCCGATGCCGGCGCCAAGAAAGAAACCACCAAAAATTGCGACAAGTAGTTTATCGTTAGTGACTATCGGGTAGGGGATAAAGGCGGTGCATACTGCGAGCATTAAAATACATAAGGCGGTTTTAAAAGCGAATCGTGAATCAATCGCTCTTATCCCGATTGCAACAAATGGCATGTTGATGCACACAAGCACGAGGGGAAGATACCAGCCCTCAAGCATAGATATTAAAAGTGAGATGCCGGTGGCGCCGCCGTCGAGAAATTGATTAGGAATTAAAAATCCTTTAAGCCCAAAGCCTGCAGACAATACTCCGGCACTCATCATGAAAATATCGGTGAGCAACCTTGTAGCCTCTATCCTGAGTTCCTTTTGCCTCTTTGCGGAAGAGTAGCGGCTGGTTGCTATCGAATGTCTTCCAAACAATAGCTCAGAAATATTTCTTACAACACCAGGCATAATAATTTTTTGAAGATGGAGGTTCGTGCTCCTATGAAAGTTACAACATGAATTGTTGTATTTTTCAGATTTTCTCCATTCGGGAAATGGAAACTGTACCTTTACATTCTATCAGCCGGCTATCGTTCTTCGTTAGGAAGGAAGGAAAGTCCGGACAGCAAAAGGCAGCGCACCGGCTAACGGCCGGCTGTTCGCCGAAGGGCGAATAAGAGAAAGTGCCACAGGAAATAACCGTTCTGTTTTGCAGAATAAGGGTGAAAATGTGAGGTAAGAGCTCACAGCAGCTATTGGTAACATTAGTTGCGGGTAAACCTTGCGTGCTGAAATGTCATGTAAACCCCAATTTTTTGCTCGCCTGGCAAAAGTTGAAAAACTGTTGGGGAGGGTAGGCAGATTGAGCCCTTCAGTAATGGTGGGCCGAGATAAATGATAGCCATTCCGGCTAAAACCGGGATAACAGAATCCGGCTTATGGCTGATAGATTTTTTTTAAGGGGAGAGATGGGGTTTTGGTGAGGAAGGGCGGTGAGCGGGTGTGGGAGGGAGAAGGTGGATTCGCATCAAGAGGAAAAACGGCCCTTCGATTGGATAGTTAAGCACCCCTCGCCAATAAAATCACCCCTTACAGAAAAGCACTATTTACCCGAAAGTGATCCTTTTTGAATGAAAATGTCAAATTATCACGCAGTAATTAGCCAATGGTGACAAACTCCGGGACCCGGGTGCGTCGGTTCGGTTGAAATTATGCTGTGCGAGGAGTTCTAATTCATGTAGAATCCAGCTATTTCATCTGTAAGGTTGTCTATCTATCCTATCGAGGGAATTGAGAGCAACTATTAAAGTAGCATTTTTTAATTTCATTCCATTCATCCCGTATGTAACTATAATAAACCGTATCGCGCAAGCTGCCGTCTGAATTAATAATGTGCCTCCGGAAAATCCCTTCCTTAACAGCCCCGAGCTTTTCCATTGCTTTTTGTGACCTTATATTTAATAAACTTGTTTTCAACTCCACGCGGTTCAATTCTAACTCCTGAAACGCATATTCAAGTAAAAGAAATTTGCATGCAGCATTCAGTCCCGACCCATGGAGGTCGCGGGCATACCAGGACCAACCTATCTCTAATCTCCGATGTTCAAAAGCGATCGAGCCATACCTCGTACTTCCTGCCCATCGTCTGCTCTGCTTGTCGAACACAGCAAAGGGCATGGAAATTTGCTGATCCTTTTCAGAAAGTGCTGCGAAGAAATAGTTTTTAAATTCACCTTTGCCACAAATTTTGGCTTGGGTGAATTCCCAAATCGATTGATCATTGGCCACCTTCCAAAGCTCTTCGAAATGATTTTCTGCCAATGGTTCCAACCTGGCCCTTTCATTCTCGAGAAATTTCAACTGGTTAAAAAGCTTATCCTTCATGGATTAAATTTTTTATCATCCTCGCAACCAATTTATCGATGGGTAAGGAAACTGAATCTTCGGTAAAGTCATTCCAGGAAATGAATCTGAAAGTTTCCGTCTCCCCATTTTTTTTATAAGCTTCCATTTGCGCTTCATCAAACTCGAATGGGCTGGAACGCAATTGTACCGCTATCTCCTCCAAAGCTCTCACGAGGTAATAAACAGATATGATTTGATGGTCGGGGTTGAATGCACTCCTTTGATAAAAATCAGTTGTGTAAAAGTGCCTTTCAACTTCAATGCGCAAATTCATTTCCTCAAGAAATTCTCTTTTAAGGCAATCAATCGTCCCTTCACCCGGTTCAAGGCCGCCACCACAAAATTTTGTAAGCCTCATTCCTCGAATAAGCTCGTCGCTTACGAGTACCTCCCTTTTGTCATTTATCAAAATTCCGTAAACGCGGATGTTAAACATTAGTGCTCTTCTTTGACCGTCGGAGGAATTTATAAATTGCGAAGGCAAGTATTATTGCCGAAATGGCAACAGGTATCCAGAATGCATAGTGCGACTCATTATAAGGAAGCGGAACGTTCATTCCATAGATACTTGCTATTAAAATCGGAATACTTAGGTAAATGGTCAGCGTACTGAGGCGCTTCAACACTTCGTTTTGATTGTTACTGATTATACTCGCAAAAGCATCGAGTGTGCTGATTAGAATAGTGGTGTAAGTATTTGCCGTTTCAAGGGCCTGGGAGGTTTCAATAATAAGGTCATCCAGAAAATCTTTCTCCTCATCATTCATCTGCAGAAAATTAGTTCTCGCCATCTTCATCATCAGCAATTCATTACTCCGAAGTGCCGTAACAAAATAGACAAGACTTTTCTGGATCCGCATGAGCTGAAAAAGTTCTTCATTTCTGTTTGCAGCATATAACTGTTGCTCAAGCGTATTGCGGCGTTGATTTATTTCCTTAAGGTGTTCCTGGAAAGTAGTAGTGATCTTTTCAAAGATCTTTAATACCATCATGTTAGGCTTCCCCGGCTGCCGGTTTTGAAAGCTGTTCAGAAATTTTTTTATTGCTTCATTCTCAAACGAGTTCACTGTTACAACCTGTCCGTGAGTTAGAATTATACAAATAGGAATGGTGATGAAAAATGCATCGCTGTCATTGAAAGAATTATTTTCGGTTGGAGTTTTAATTACTATCAGCTTCACGTCATCCTCTGTCTCGTACCTGCTTCTTTCATCAATGTCCAGCGAGTCTTTTAGGAAGTCCAGCGGAATATTTAGCGTATTACTTAGTTCAGTGAATTCTTCCTGCTTAAGTGGGGGCAGGATGTTCACCCAGGTGCCGGGATCGGGCTTATCAACCGCTACAGTTCTTTTCTCAAGTATCTTGAAATATTGAATCATTTTACGCTTTCCATTATTGTCCATTCACCACGAAATACAAAGGATGCAGGGCCACAAAGCCAGATATTATCAAACTCCGAATCGCTTATTTTATTGAACTCCACGCTCAATAAACCTCCCGGTGTTTTTACTTCAACCTGGTTAAAGCCTCGTGGATTATGAGCGCTTGCCAGTGCCGCAGCTGTAACGCCCGTGCCACAACTCAACGTTTCATTTTCAACGCCTCGTTCATAGGTGCGAACACCTATTGAAGCGTCGCCGATCGTTTCCACAAAATTTACATTTATCCCTTCCTCAATGTATTTTCTTGAATTTCGTATCTCCCTGCCTTGCTGTTCCACGTTAATGCCTTCCAGCGACCCGACGAATTTCACATAATGTGGTGAGCCGGTATCTAATATTGCATGGTGAGAATTTTCTTCAATACTTTTTACGTCCTGCATTTTGAGCCTCACCTCATTTCTATGATCGATCTCCGCTTCATGAGCGCCATCCGCTGCCAGAAAATTGTAGGTAAACTTTTTAATGCCCATGTTGAAGGCATACATTACCATACATCGTCCTCCATTTCCGCACATCGTACTAGGCTTGCCATCTGAATTATAATATACCATTTCGAAATCATAGCCTTCCTTGTCACCAAATAATAAAAGACCATCTGCCCCTATTCCGAAATGCCTGTGGCACATCAGGCGGATATCCCTTTCCGTTAGTGAACTGAAATTTTTTTGCCTGTTATCAAGAATGATAAAATCATTCCCCGTGCCCTGGTATTTATCGAATGAAAATGTCATTCTCAATTATATTTTTTCGATTACAGGAAGTGCCTTCTGTATCAATGCTTCCACCGCTGCCTGGCCATTTGAACTAAAAGTTTTCGATATTCTGTTAGCAACGATTGCATTGAGAGACAGGGCCTGATGCCCCATAAGTTTGCTCATACCATATATTGCCGATGTTTCCATTTCAAAATTGCTTATTCGGTAGTTGCCGAATTCAAAAGTTGTGAGCTGATCAATTAATGAGGGAATACGCAAACCAAGCCTAAGCACCCGGCCCTGGGGCGCATAAAAGCCCGGGCAGGTAACAGTTATCCCTTTATGAAAGCCATCTACGAACTCCTTAAGCAAACCAATGCCTGCACCGGCAATATAAGGCGAGGTTACGGCACTGTGAAGTTGTGTATGAGTAACGAAGGCATGCAAAAGTTGCTTCTCCTCTTCATTATTGCTGTTCTGATAGAAATTCAAAAGATTGTCTAACCCGATCGCATGAGTGCCGGCCACAAAACTGTCAACCGGTACCCCGGCCTGAAGCGAACCGGATGTGCCGATCCTTATTATCTGAAGAGATTTTAGTTCCGGCCTGATCATGCGTGTTTCGAAATCAATATTGGCAAGCGCATCGAGTTCGTTGAAAACAATGTCGATATTATCCGGACCTATTCCTGTACTTACTACAGTGATTCTCTTTTTGCCAACATAACCTGTGTGCGTGACAAATTCCCGATGTTGATTTTTTACTTCAACCTTATCAAAATGCTTGCTTACCTCTCTCACCCTGTCCGGATCGCCAACGGTAATTATCGTGTCTGCAATTTCTTCGGGCCTGCAATCAAGGTGATAAATTGCTCCCCGGGAAGTAATTATTAATTCGGAGGCTGCGATCGGGTTCATATAGTTTTTATTCAGGAAGTGAGTCTGTTGATTGATTTTATTTTGTCGCTAAAATAACTTTATTTTGCAACACCTTAGTTAAAAAGGTCCTTTGGCCGAGTGGCTAGGCAAAGCTCTGCAAAAGCTTCTACAGCGGTTCGAATCCGCTAGGGACCTCTCAACTGCCGGAGCAAATGCCCGGCTTTTTTTTTAGTTATTATGCAGAACAAAGGCTGGCACATTACCGGTATCACTGCAGGGTTGCTCCTGATTCTTGTTTGTTTTTTGCCCTGGACGCATTACGTATCAATCAATGAAACTTTCACCGGTTATCATGTAAAACGTTTTCCTAATGGTCCTTATTATGGCAGGGCGGGGCTTATCATAACCATTCTTACAGGTATAATATTGTTGGGAATGCTTGTTAACCGAACGTGGATTAAGAAGGTAAATTTATTCCTCGCGGCCATGCAGGTAGCATACGCGGTGCGCACCTATATCTTATTTACCAGTTCAATATTTCCGGGTGAGGTGGAAAAGAAGGCCGGGGTTATTATGTTGATTCCCCTCTCAGTGATCCTGCTTATAAGCTCGGTATTTCCAAAAGGAGGAGGGAAATAATTTAGCTACTGTTTCCTGGTTTAGATTCTTGTTTTGCCGGGAGAGATCGCGGAAAATTCATTACTCGTGCCTTTAACCTCCGCCTTGTGCCTGAACTTTTCTCATTTCTTTTTCACAAACGTATCCTTCAATGTAACGGACCGGTTAAAAACGGGTTTCTCAGGGGTTGAGTCACGATCATGAACGAAATAACCTTTGCGAATGAATTGGTAACGGTCGCCGGTAGACGCTGTTTTTAAGGAAGGTTCGGCTTTTGCTGTAATCACTTGCATTGAGTGAGGATTAATATAATCTCTGAAATCCCCATCGGCTGCATTCAGATCTTCTACATTAAAAAGACGATCATAGATCCTGGCCTCCAGGTCAATTGCGTGAAGTGCACAAACCCAGTGAATAGTACCTTTAACCTGCAATCCGCTGGTATCGTTTCCACTCCGGCTTTCCGGAATGTATGTACAATGTATTTCACTTAGCAACCCCTCATGGTTCTTGCGTACTTCATCACACCTGACTATATATGCACTTTTCAATCTCACCATTTGCCCTGGAGCGAGACGAAACCATTTCTTTTCAGGAACCTCCATGAAGTCTTCCCGTTCTATCCAGAGTTCTTTTGAGAATGGAACGCTCCGCGTCGTTGAACCTTCATCCGGCAGATCTTCACTTTTCAGTTCCTCAATCTTTCCATCCGGATAATTTGTGATAATAAGCTTCACAGGATCCATCACAACCATCACTCTTTTTGCGATCTTATTGAGATGTTCCCTCAGGCAAAATTCAAGCAACCCGGTATCGATAAGATTTTCTCTTCGCGCAACTCCGATTTTTTCACAAAACATGTGAATGCTTTCGGGCGTATATCCCCGACGACGAAAGCCGCTGATAGTAGGCATCCTTGGATCATCCCAACCCGAAACGAAATTTTCATTTACAAGCAATAGAAGTTTTCGCTTACTCATCACGGTATAGGTGAGGTTCAGCCTCGCAAATTCATAA
>JAEZDA010000044.1 GCA_023433345.1 Bacteroidota bacterium
ATTAGATTTTCAATTTAAAATTGAACTTGCTGGTTTATCAAGTTCTTTCTTGGCAACATTACGCAATACTATGCCATATTTCAAAATCCTTATTCTTTTAAATGGCCCAATCATCAGGATTATCAGCGCTTTAACAATTTATCAATCATTATTATTGTGGCAGAACCGGGCCATAATGCAGGCGTGACCGGCGGTCAGGCTTTGTTGGATATAAAATGTCATGTGCGGTTTCATAGCCTTCGTTAGAAACGTGGCTCAGCCTTCTTCCCTGGTTGAAACCCCTCGCCACTAAAACTACAGCAGTTGCCACAGCAATTGCCCCGATGCCTGCTAAAATTGTAAATGTTGTTTTCATCAATGAATTATTTATCGCAAAGTTAGAGCTACCTGAATGTGATTAACTGCCTTCCGTGTTAAATGATTATGAATTCATTTTTTTCTTAGAGGCTTCACTGTCTTTTAAATTCTTTTTTATGACTCTCCAATAATCTGCGCCATATTCTACAAGGATCTCCCCGCCTGCAGGAATATCTTTGGTGGCTTCTATGAATGCTTTTCTTTTCTTTGTTACGTACTCCGCATTGTTTGAAAGACCCTTTTCACGAACAATTCCTTTTCCATCATTCGCATATCTTGCGAGATTTTTGGGAGTGTGCCAGGCGTCTATAACGTGAGCCTTGTTCACGAAGAAAAGGTATGGGTTCAATCCGTCACCATGGTTAGCCTTCGCCCAGGTTGTGATCTTGCCTTTATATTCTACGATCGTTGTTCCTTTCGGGATCGGAATTTTAGTAAACAGTCCTTTTCCGGATCCGGGAATGCGAGACTTTTTTACAAACAGGTGCTTTTCAAGAAATGCCATTTAAATTATTTGAATTTGATTAAACAAAGAAAATACCACAATCAATTCTTACTGGTTGTTGAGGGATGGAAAAGTTTCTCTTCGAGCCTTGCGTCATGGCCGTAGATATCCCGGGTAAAGTGAATGTTCCCATTATTGTCAACATAAGAAGTAAAGTAGGTGATGAATACTGGAACGGCCTCGGGAAGCGTCACCCAGGTTTCTTTCGTGCTGTCCATTGCATTTCGGATGCTGTCTTCAGTCCATTTTGGTTGATGCCTTAAAAGATACTGAGCAAGTTCGAAAGGTTTTTGGAGCCTTATGCATCCATGGCTGAAAGCCCTCTGCTCCCGCTCAAACAGACTTTTCGAGGGCGTATCGTGGAAATATATATTATAGCTGTTAGGGAAAAGAAATTTTACTTTGCCAAGGGAATTATTTCCTCCGGGTTTTTGTCTTACAACAGGAACCTTTCCATTATAGCCTGTGATTTCCATATTATTTTTCGCCAGATAGTTCTTGTTCCTGTTCATCGCGGGGAGAATCTCATTTTTAGAAATTGAATATGGAACATTCCAGTAAGGCGAAAATACAATGTACTTAAGCATGTTGGTGAAGATCACCGAGCTGGTTCCCTGTTTCCCTACCACGATGTTCATCTCCAGCACCACATTTTTTCCTTCAAACACCTGAAGCTTAAAGTTTGGGATGTTGGCTACTATCACGGTGTCTCCCGCGGGCTTGGGTAACCATCTCATTCTTTCCATATTCACAAGAATCTGCCGTATGCGTTTCTCAACGGGTACGTTCAGTTCATTCACCAGTGATCTGTCCCATCCACCTTTTTCGTTTAGCCCGTACCGTAAGCGTGCCTCTGAAATTGACTTTGCAAGAGTTGAGTCAAGTACATCTGAACTGTCTGCTGTTGAAAGCAGACCTTCCTTATAAAGTCTTGTTCTTATCAATGGAACGCCATCGTCCTTCATTCCCTTGTTTAATTTTTTAGTAAAAGCCAGCGTGTCCCATCCACCGGCATCACGTATGCGGGAATATTGCTTCAGCTTATCCTGCATCTTGCGGTAATTTTCGTTGATGGGCTCCCACTCCTGGAGATTGTCGCCCCTGTTCCTTACAAGGGAATCGAGCAAAGCGACCACATCCAGTTTCTTTCTTGGGATGTGCCATTGAAGTTCTGCCGGATCGATCTTCCCGGCATAGGCGTATTGTGCATATTCAAAAAAATACCTGGTAAGCTTTAATTCGGTATCCAGAAGTTTCGCTGTGTTCTTATAATACAGGCTGTCGTCAAGGAAACGTGACATTTCCGTTTGAAGGGTTTTATCAACCAATGTACTGTCCGGATTGTATGCCAAATAGTAATTGTAGAGGTTCCAAAAGCCACGGGCCTGTTGGGTAACTCCGTTTTCGTCGAACCAGGAATACTGGAAATTGCGTGATACATAAAAGTTGCGCAGCCTCTGCGCGGGGGCTTCCTCAAGTCGGGCCTCTTTTATATACTGCTCAACGCGAGCGCTGTCAAGCACCAGGGAAGTGATGGCAGTAACGGGAGTAATGGTGGTATCGCGTGTGGTGATAACGGGCTCGGTTTTTCCATTTTTGCATGATGTGCCGCAGAGAAGGAGTGATGAAACCGTAATAAAAGCCCAGAGAAGTCTGTTCATGTATCGGGATGGCTTTGTCAAATATAATGATTCCTTATACCGCTCTGAAAAGAAAATAGGTGGCCGGTAAAATAAAAGTTGCGTTAGCCGCGTTAATATCTCAACCTATCTAACCAATGAAGCACACCAAAAAGCCCCGCATGTTCGGGGCTTTGCTTTTTTTCGGATCTTAAATATTCTTGCTGTTATTGCTGAACGAAATCTGCACGGCTGTAGGTTCCTGGCCGGGCGTGGTCACCTTCGGAGAAATTTATCTTTACGTAATGAATGTTACGAAGTTCGGTGAGGTTATACACCAACTCTTTCAAATACATTTCCGGACCGCTGGAGCCCATTCTTTGAGTGAGGTAGCGGCTGTCAGCGATCTTCAACACCAGGGTGTCATTTGAGAGTTTTTCGGTTTCAAGTTTAACGTCTGGATAGCTGGCATTGGTGAGCGATATCACTGACTGGTAGTTCATAGAATCAGCGCTTATCGGCCGTGATTTACGGAGCATTGGGTTTCCGCTGCCGTCGTAGCTGTACTCCCAGAAATATGCGGCGTCTCCGATTACCACGGCAGAATCTCCCTTCTCAATATCTGTTGAATCAATTGTTACCTCATTGCCGGAGTCATTTCCCTGGTTGCAGGAAAACATTGCAAGGAAAAGTAACGGTAAAAGAAATTTTTTCATGAAAGTTTTATTAGCTTTTAGTTTTTCATTTGCAGCCTCAGTGCTTTTTCTATAAAGGACTTACTTGCAAACCCTCGATGATCCCAGGTTTCTTTTCCATTCTTATAAATCTTAAGCACCGGAATTTCCATAACGCCTAATTGGTCTGCAAGATTTTTATTTTCATCTATATTGATCCTCACCACCTTCACATTCTTTGCATATTCTTCCCGAAGTTCATCCAAATAAGGTTCCATTTTTTTACAAGGTCCGCACCATGGAGCGAAAAAATCAACGAGCACAAGGTCATCTCTTAAAAGATGATCATATTCCTCCCGCGAGATCTTGTCTTTAACTGACTCCATTTCAACTACCGGCAAACCTTCTTTCCGCCAGGCCATCATGCCTCCTTTTAATTCCGTAGTATTTAAACCAAGCTTTTGCATTTCGCGTATCGCGGAACTGCTTCTGCCGCCGGCAAGGCAGTAAACATAATACTTTGCATTCCGATCCAGTTTAGCGATCCGGGATTCAAAATCTTCTCCGTCGTAATCAATGTTAATAGCACGATTTAAAAATCCTTTAGAGTATTCCGCAGGGCTCCTTACGTCTAACACAATGATTTCTGTATTTGCAACGACGCTGTCATTAAATGATCTTGCATCAAGTTGCACCTTTTCCGACTGAGCAGAGCACAACATAACGCTCATCAACCCTGCAAAGAATAAAAATATATTTTTCATATGGTATTATTGTCCGAGATAGGCCTTATACATCCAGGCCAGTTTTTCCTGTTCGCGAATGTAATCGCTCATGAGCGCATTTGTCCCTTCATCCTCCGCTTCTTCCGATTTTTTTAACAGCTTACGCTGCATATCAAGGAGGATGTCAAATGAGGACAAGATCGACCTTACAGCTTTTTCGGCATCTGAGAGGTTCTTTACTGACTTAATATCAGAGTTACTCATAAAGTCTTCGAAAGTGTGCATCGGTTGGCCGCCCATGGTTAAAATTCTCTCGGCTATTTCATCAACCTTTAACAAGATGTTATTGTACAGTTCTTCAAATTTTGCATGCATTTCGAAAAACCTGGGCCCCTTGATATTCCAGTGAAAGCCCCTCGTATTCTGGTAGAACACCATGTAGTTTGCGAGAAGAACATTCATCAGATCTGCAAGTTTAATCTCTTTATTGTCGGCTGTTTTTTTCTGCATTTTCCCGGGTTTTATCAGTGTTGAATTTTTCTTTTACGGTTTCGGCCACCATTAATGATTGCAACATCAGTACGGGAAATTCCCTGTTCAATTTCTGCCCGGCTGAAGTTTTATAAAATTTTATCAGCTTCCTGGTTTCATTGTAGGTAAAATGTTTCCTGTACATCCAGGTCACTGCATTATTTATCATCGCCGCCCCTTCACCTTTAAGAAGGTAAGCTTCCAATAAGCTCGTTTCATTCAAGGTAAGCTTGCCTTCATGCCTGTCCTGGGCAAGTTTGAACGCGAGGGCTTCGTTAATATTAAAACCTCCGCGTAATGATCTGAGCTGCCTTATAGCAGAGGTGAGTTTATCTTCGGGTGGATTGGAAAAGTTTGGTTTAAAACCAGACATTTCACTGGAGATCCGGGTGAAAACCGAGGTGTCCGTCTGCGAACAGGCGTCCATTATCCAAAAAACCAGAATAAAGGCCAGCAGGCATTTCATACAGTAAAGATACTAATTAAACTGCGCCGGTGTGGGGTTAGCGCGACATGAACTTTAAACCTACAATAGAAAGGATAAGCGTTGTTAAAAAGAAGAGTCTCCAAAAGTCTGCGGGCTCCTTAAAGAAAATGATTCCCACGATGACGGTTCCGGCGGCGCCGATACCGGTCCAAACCGCATAGGCTGTTCCTATAGGCAGAGTTTGAGTGGCCTTAACAAGTAATAGCATACTAACGGTAAGGCATAGAAGAAAAGATCCGTACCAGATATACACCTGGTTACCCGTGGAAATCTTTGCCTTTGCCAGGCTGGCGGCAAAAGCTACTTCAAAGAAGCCTGCGATTATTAATAATACCCAATTCATGCATTAAAGATAGGGTGGGCATAGTAAACTTTGGGTAGGAGAGTATAGAGTCGATAGAGACAAAGGAAATGCATTGTCTTGAAGTTATTTCAATGGCATAGCTTCAAAAACCGCAACTTTTTTTAAGCCCTGGGCAAGTACTAATTCCTTTTCGCTAACGGAATACCTGTCCAGGGAATCCATCATCCCCAGCAATGTATTTTCAACCCACATATCCTGGCAGGCCATTTTTGTAGAAAATACCTGGAAGAATTTAATTGTTAGATCATCTGCGAAATACTTTCCCCCGAACCTGTTACAGCCAACCCGGCCTCCAATTGAACTATCCGCAGCGCTGAACGTAATCGAGGGTTCCTGCCCGTTAACAGAATCGCCAACAACCTTACCTGACAGTTCCGTCAACTTCCATCGATATTCGGTAAGCATTATATTTTTTGACGGCTTGGTCTTTCGCTGAACGGAAACAGTATCTGTCATGAGGTCGCCTGACGTGGTTTTTGCAGGCTCGTTACATGCGACCTGGAAAATGAGACAAGCAGATATTATCAAGGGATATTTCATGACAAAATTTTTATTAAAGGCGCAAGTGCCGTACCAATTTTATTTTACAAGCGAATGCTGTTTTAAGATTCTCTGCAAATACAAATAGCCGCAGATGCCTGCAAGAAAAGAGGAAAGCAGTATCATGATCTTGGCATTGTTGATGGTTTGCACATTATCGAAAGCGAGCATGCAAATGAAGATGGACATGGTGAAACCGATTCCACCAAGAATTCCCGCCCCCAAAATCAATTTAAGATTCAAACCCTTTGACAGCACTGCAAGGCGGGCTTTTAAAATCAAATAGCTGAACAACAAGATACCGACCGGCTTGCCAACGACTAGCCCTAATGCAATACCAATATTTTGTGGCTGAGACAGTGCATTTTGCCAGCCCGCAGAAATGGGAATTGCAGTGTTGGCGAGAGCAAAAACGGGCAGAATGAAAAATGCGACAGGAACATGCAGGAAATGTTGAAGCTTGTAAGAGATAGAATTTTCGTCGCCATTGCCGAAGGGGATGGCAAAGGCCAGCAACACTCCTGTAACGCTTGCATGTACGCCGGAATTCAACATGCAATACCACATCGCAATTCCACCGATAATGTATGGCAAAAGAATGTAAACTTTCAAACGGTTTAAAACGCAAAGAAAGCCGAAGATGCCAAGGGAAGCCAACAGGTAAGTCCACGCAAGAGATTTGGTGTAAAAAACGGCTATAACGAGTATTGCACCTATGTCATCTGCAATTGCAAAGGCGGTGATAAATATTTTCAGTGAGGCGGGAACGCGTTTGCCAAGTAGGGAGAGAATGCCTATTGCAAATGCAATGTCGGTTGCCATGGGAACTCCTGCGCCGCTTTGAAGATCGGTTCCGTAATTAAAAGCACTGTATAATAGAGCCGGAACGAGTATTCCACCAAGAGCAGCACTAACGGGAAGCATAGCCGCGCGGGCGGAAGACAGTTCGCCGCCGTAAATTTCCCGCTCCAGTTCGAGGCCGATAAGCAGGAAAAAGATTGTCATCAGTCCGTCATTGATCCAATGAACAAGGCTGTGACCGCCGATTTCAGTTCCCCAAAAATTCAGGTAACCGGGTAAAAGGTTGGCGAGCAAAAGAGAAATTAAAGTGCATGCTACAAGGGTTAAACCCCCGGCGCGCTCACTTTCAAAAAACCGGTTGAACAATCTTGTGAGAACCATAATAAAAACAATTAATTGAAATGAATATTGTTCATCAGGTAAGTGAGCGAAGATAAAAACATAATTTGTTTGCCAGGATGCGATTGCAGATCCTTCATTCTGCTAACATTTGAATAACACATAACTTTGTAATGTACAGAAGGAGGGTCTGGTAGATCAAGCTCATTAAAACGCAGCGTCTATGAAAAAAGTACTCCTGGTTTTCGATGGCCATCACTACCCGCAATCATTGATTGATTTCGTTTTGGAGTTGAATCGCATTCAGCCGGTGTTCCTTACTGCTGTGTTCCTTAGCCCTATGGATTTTTCGGCTCTTTGGGTTTTCCCCATAGCGCCGGGTTCATCCGGTCCTTACATTCCGGGGCAGAGCGATGTTCTCCTTGATGAGGAGAAATTATCCGGCCACGTTAAACGATTTGAAAACACCTGTATCAGCAATGATATTTCTTTCCGCATTCATAATGACACATCAGGCCCCGTGTTTGAGGAGGTTAAAAAGGAAACTCGTTTTGCAGACCTGATGCTTATAAGCAGTGAACACTTTTATAATCTGTTCGGAGATCAGCCCAATGAATATATGAAGGAGGTGCTGCACACAAGTGAATGCGGTATTCTTTTGCTGCCTGACCAGTTTATCTTTCCCAAGCGCCTCATTCTCACTTATGACGGCTCTTCATCTTCGGTGTTTGCAATAAAGCAGTTTGCTTATTTACTTCCTGAATTATGCAGCTTAAACGCTACGCTGGTTTATGGAAACGAAAACCAGGATAAGTTGCCCGACCAGGTTCTTATAGAGGAGCTGTGCCTCAAACACTATGGAAACCTAAAATTGCAGCGTTTGCACACCGAATCAAAAGCGCAGTTGGCCTCATGGATACGTGATCAATCGGCATCACTGGTGATCTCGGGTTCGTTTGGTCGCCCGGCTATCTCGCAATTCTTCAAAAAAAGTATGCTCACAGAACTGATACGAAGTCAAAAGCTTCCACTCTTCATTGCACATAAATAATTTTCTATGAACAGTATAATATGGCTTGTTAATCCCGCCGAATTTAAAGAAGAGGACATACTGTTCCCTGCATATCTTGTAAAAAATGGAAGGCACCGGCTTGCCGTTGTATTTTTAAATGAATTGGAGCCCCGGGAAGTACCTGTGGTGTCAAACGATCCTGTTTTTCCAACAACAAATTACACTATTCCACCTGTGGATATCTATGGGGATGCATCCGGACTGGCGGAAGAAGTTCGCGAAAGAATTCATAATGCAGCGAGGCGTGAGGGGATCTCCTTGTATTTTCCGGTTTCGCCGGAAGAGGGAAGCGTTCTGGAACAGAGCAGGTTTGCAGATCTGGTGCTGTTGAATGCAAACCTTTCCTATGGTTCGGGCAATGAATCACCTTCCGAATTTGTAATGGATTTGCTCCCGAAGATGCAATGCCCTGTGATGATTATGCCTGATGGTTTGCAGGAGATTCACGAAATATACCTTGCTTACAATGGTAGTTATTCATCCATGTATGCTATCCGCCAACTTAATTATCTTTTCCCCGAATTTTCGCGTTTGCCCGTGACCGTTATATATGTGGAAGAAGGCGGAATCGGCATACCATTTGAAAAGTCTTTGAAAGAGTATCTACGTAATAATTACGTAAATTTCACTATCAGGCTTTTAAGAGGCGATCCGGCTTCGGCACTGATGGATGAATTAATGATGAAAAAAAATATTCTCGTCACCCTCGGTGCTTTTGGCAGAAACAGAGCTTCGCGGTTTTTCAGGCAAAGTAATGCCGAAGGTATTTTTAAGGTTATCAATATTCCGGTATTTGTTACCCACCCATAAAATAAAACCATGATAAAAATCATTGCAGTATTTGACGGTTTGAAATTTTCTGAGGCGACGCTACATCACAGTATTAAAATGTCAAAGAGCCAGGGCGCGCACCTTGTCGGGCTCTTCCTCGAAGATTTTACCTACCAGAGTTTCAGCCGCTATCGCGCGATAGCGAAAGACAAAATGACCGAAAAAGAGATTACGGCGCTTGAACAAAAAGATGCAGAACAACGAAAAGCATCTCGGCAGAAGTTTGAAGAAGTATGCCAGCGAGAAGGCATTGAGTTCACTATGCATAAAGAGGCCGATGTTGCTTACCCGGCATTAATTCATGAAAGCATTTATGCTGACCTTGTAATTATCGACCAGGCTGAAACATTCACTCCCTACCAGGAAGAAAAGCCAACGCAGTTCATAAAAGATTTTTTATCGGCCACCGAATGCCCGGTTCTGCTTGTTCGAACTGCAGAGGACATAAATGCGGCAACCCTCTTGTTCGACGGTTCCCCCAACTCAGTGTTTGCCATCAAACAGTTTAGTTATGTTGTTAAATCTGCTGCAGACAAACCGGTGGAAGTGATCACGGTTAAGTCGGGCGATGAAAGCCTTCATCTGCCAGATAACAAGCTGATGAAAGAATTTATGAAGCGTCATTTTCCAAATGCGAACTTTAATGTGTTGAAAGGCGATGTTGCTGATGTGGAGATCATAGAAAAACTCAGATCAGAAAACAACAATTCTCTTATCGTTCTTGGCGCATACAAAAGAGGCTTCGTATCGCGCTGGTTCAAAGAAAGTTTGGCAGACTCTCTCATGAGAAATGTATCCAACCCACTCTTTATCGCACACGCAAAATAGTCCATTGGATTCATTAACTCATATTGCTCTTGGCGCCTGTATGGGCGAGGCTTTTGCAGGAAGAACAGTTGGGCGTAAGGCCCTGCTTTGGGGCGCTCTTGCCCAGAGCATCCCTGATATTGATTTTATCGCGAGCTTTTACCTTGGTACAACTGAAAATCTTCTTGCACATCGTGGGTTCACGCATTCAATATTGTTTGCGGCAGTTATTACGCCACTCATGGCATTCACAGCGGAATACTTTCACAGGCCACATAACATTTCACTTCGAAGATGGATGGCTTTCTTTGCAGCCGTTATTTTCGGGCACATTTTTTTTGATGCATTTAATAATTATGGAGTTGCCTGGTTCGAACCTTTCTGGCACCACCGTTTTTCCTTCAATACAATTTATGTTGTAGATCCTTTTTTTTCAATCGCGGTGGGCGTTTCATGCATTGCATTAGGGGTTTTACCGCGTTTTAGTATTCGGAGGAAGTTCTGGTGGAAATTCGGCTTGGCCGCTACGGCGGTATATATGGGATACAGCCTGATAAATAAATTTAAAATTGATTATGATGTAAAAAAAGCCCTGAACTCACAGGGGATCGCTTACAATATGTACTTCACAACGCCGGCACCGCTTCAAAACTGGCTGTGGTTTGTAGTTGCCGGCAACGAGGAAGGTTTTTATGTTGGATACCATTCTGTTTATGATCGTGACAAAAAAATTTCTTTAAACTATTTCCCCAGAAATGAAAAGCTGCTGGAGCCTTATAAAGCCAATGCAGACCTGATAAACCTGAAGAGGTTTTCCCAAGGGTTTTACACCGCAGAGATGTACAACGATACGCTTGTTTTCAATGACCTGCGCTTTGGGCAGGAAGTGGGATGGTATGATCCTAAGGGAAAGTTTGCATTCCATTACTTTCCTTTGGAAAGTGATGCCAACGACCTGGTGGTGCAACGCGGTCGGTTCGCCAGGTGGACGCCTGCTGTGGCCAAAAGTTTGATCAGCCGGATATTGGGCCATTAAGCCTGAAAATATTTTCGATGAACGAATCCATCAATTTGTGGGAAGCGCTTGCAGGAGTTGCGGTGTTCATGCTTGGTATCCGCTTTCTTGAAGACAGTCTCCAGGAAATGGCGGGACGCAGTTTTAAATTATTCCTCAAAAAAAATACAGCGAACAGGATAAGGGCAGTTGCCGGTGGAACCGTGATCACTGCGGTGTTGCAAAGCAGTTCGGTTGTAAATCTTCTGGTTCTTGCCTTTGTGGGCGCATCGCTGCTCACCATACAGAATGCGCTGGCGGTAATACTTGGGGCGAATTTCGGAACCACTATAGGGAACTGGGTAATTGCCACGGTTGGTTTTACCTACGAGGTAAGCGACTTCGCATATCCGTTAACGGGAGTGGCAGGGGTTGTGATGGCCCTTAGCAAAAAAGGTAGTGCATGGTATCACCGGAGCATGTTTCTCCTGGGCTTTTCCTTTATTTTTCTCGGTTTGGGTTTCATCAAAAATGGAATTGAGGAAGTTATTCTTAATTATGATTTCTCCGGCTTTTCAGCCAAACCTCACGCTCTGCATTTACTGGCTGGCTTCATAATCACTTCCCTGATTCAATCCAGCTCCGCAACCATGGCAATCATACTTAGCCTCCTGCACGCTGATGGAATAAATTTACAAGCTGCAATGGCCGTCACTCTTGGTTCGGAATTGGGTACAACCGTAAAGGTTGTCATTGCCTCTTTTGGCGATAACTCGGTAAAAAAACAGGTAGCAACCGGCAACTTCATTTTCAACATCATCACAGTCGGCCTGATCTTTATTTTTCTTTCTTCCTTTCACTATTTCATTGCCGAAATCTTAGGCTTTTCAAATGATCTTATTGCATTGGTCGCTTTTCAGTCGCTTATTAACCTGGTATGCATATTTCTTTTTCTTCCTTTTCTGCCGGCTATCAGCAAGTGGCTGGAAAAGCTTTTTGTGGAAAGTTCAAATCATACCGTGTACATTTCCAAAAGCCAAAGCTCAGTACCAGACATGGCGCTTTCAGCGATCGACAATGAGGCTAAACGTTTTTTAAAACTTGAACTTCTTTTTACATTAAAGTGTCTGGATATTTCTCAACGCATTGGAGAACTGCCTGCCGATTCGGAGAAGTTTTTAGATTTAGATATACACGAACAATATGACTACCTTAAAATACTTCATGGGAAAATTCATTCCTTCAATTCGAAGTTGCTGATGCAAAACCTTGATGAGGTAGATTCGGTACGGCTTGAAAGACTGATCTCAGGAGTTCGCAACACAATGTATGCAGCCAAAAGCGTACACGATGCGGCTGCGGATATACAACAGCTCAAAAATTCCTCGAAAGATGAGAAATACGGGTTTTACCAGCGCGTGCAGCAACGTGTGCTTTCATTTTGTGAAAAAATAGATCACCTGATGGATAATAAGGCTGCCCATCAAGAACTTGCGGGTATCTATAAAAATATGGTGAAAGAATACGAAGAAAATCTTAATGAACTTTACAAACCGGAAAAAGGATCGCAGCTCACCATGACGGAGATATCTACCTTGCTTAATTTTAACCGGGAGATGATCTCTTCTTTTAAATCCGTTGTGTTCGCTTTGAAAGATCTTATGTTGCACAAAGAAGAAGCTGATGAATTCGATGCCATGCCGGGCTTTATCAGGTAGATTTATGAAACAATAGAAGCAGATGTTCCAACCAAATACATTAAAAGCATTCTTCAGCGAAGTTGGTGGAATTGCAGAATTTGCCCTGAGGTTTTTTGCCCAGGTTTTTCGCCCGCGCTACGAAGTGCAGGAATTTGTGAGGCAATGCTTTCAGATCGGCTACCGGTCACTTCCGCTGATTGGTATAACGGGTTTTATAATGGGCCTTGTTCTCACCATGCAACTCCGGCCCTCTATGATAGACTATGGTGTAGAATCTCAGATACCCGCAATAATAGGAATCGCTATCATTAGGGAGGTCGGTCCTGTAATCACCGCGCTCATCTTTGCAGGCAAAATAGGTAGCAGCATTGGTGCTGAGCTTGGCAGTATGCGCGTAACAGAGCAAATAGATGCTATGGAAGTCAGCGGTACAAACCCATTCAAATATCTCGTGGTTACAAGAGTACTTGCAACAACTCTTATGCTTCCCGTGCTGGTTCTTCTTGGCGATGCGATCTCACTTTATGGCGCCTATGTTGGCGTGAATATTAATAACGTAACCAGTTTCAGACTTTTTTGGATCCAGGTGATCAACAATATTTCATTCAGTGATGTGATCCCTGCCTTCATCAAGTCTTTCTTTTTCGGATTCGCCGTAGGTATAATTGGTTGCTACAAAGGATACAATTCCAGGAAAGGAACCGAAGGCGTAGGGCTTTCGGCGAACTCTTCGGTGGTGGTGTCGTCACTGATGATTTTCGTGATCGATCTTCTCGCAGTGCAGGTTACTGACCTGTTCGGCTTAAATTGATTTAATGAAAAGTAAAGAAGCAAACCTTGCAGGCAACCAAAAGGTTTTAAGCGTGAGGAACCTTAAGAAATTTTTTGGAAGTAATCACGTGATAAAAGATTTTTCTTTTGATCTTTTTCGTGCCGAAAATATTGTGGTAGTTGGCAAATCAGGATCGGGAAAATCTGTTCTTATAAAATGCATAATAGGTTTGCTGGAGCCAAATGATGGATCTATTGAAGTTTTAGGATCTGATCTTACATCCTTGTCTGTTGAACAATTAGATAAAATGCGAGCCAGAGTAGGCTTTCTTTTCCAGGGGAATGCTTTGTACGATTCGATGACCGTTCGCGAAAATCTTGAATTTCCTCTGCGTCGCCACTGGATAAAGCGGGAACATTGGAATGTTGAAGAGCTGGTTATGGAAGCTCTTGAAAATGTTGGCCTTCCTCACACTGTTGATATGATGCCCGCAGAGC
>JAEZDA010000050.1 GCA_023433345.1 Bacteroidota bacterium
ATGTGAATCCGTTCGGGTGCAGAACGAGGAACGGAGGTCTCTCACTTCGTTCGGGAGGCAGGGTGAGGCGGTCAGATCCCTCACTACGCTCGGGATGACCTGGCGGAAGAGAGGTGTTGGTGGCAGGCGAAGCCTGCCGCAGGAGTTCCTCTTACTGCATGTCATTCCGAGCAAAGCGAGGAATCTCTGGTAAACATTTCGTTCGGAAGCAGGGCGAGGAAACTTTGATCCCTTACTACGTTCGGCAGCAAAGCGAGGAGACCAGGTTCCTCACGCGTTCCGGCGCGAAGAATTTACTTTTAACGTGTCCGCTTCGTGTTCGCTTCGTGTTCGCTTCGCGGCCTGGTAAGCAAACCCAATTCCCAAATCGCCAAATCAACCTACCTTTATCAAAATTGAAAGAATGCTTAGGGAGCAATTGAAAGGTACAGGCGTTGCGATCATCACGCCGTTTAAAAGTGGAGGAGAAGTAGATTTTGCTGCTCTTGAAAACCTCATCGATTATATTATTGAAGGCGGAGTTGAATATATAGTAACGCTCGGAACAACAGGAGAAACCCCCGTGTTGTCCTCAGATGAAAAGAAGGATATAATAGCTGTAACCATGGCCAAAGTTGAGGGTCGTGTTCCGGTAGTGGTCGGCATGGGTGGAAATAATACCGCTGAGCTTGTTCATGAGTTGGAAACCTATCCTCTGGAAAAAGCGGCGGCTGTTTTGAGCGCAAGCCCGTATTACAATAAACCCTCACAAGAAGGAATAATTCAACATTACAAAAAGGTAGCGGAGGCTTCTCCAAAGCCGGTTATCCTTTATAATGTTCCGGCGAGAACTGGGAGAAACATGACTGCAGGCACAACAATAAAGTTGGCAAATGTTAAAAATATAGCAGGAATTAAAGAGGCGAGTGGAGATATGGTTCAGTGCATGGAAATTCTCCGTGACCGTCCGGATGACTTTTTGGTAGTGAGCGGGGATGATGCTTTGGCCCTTCCCCAGCTGGCTTGCGGGATGGAGGGTGTAATTTCCGTGGCTGCAAATGTTTACCCGGCAGAGTTCTCAGAAATGGTCCGGTCATGCCTCAAATCCGATTTCCTAAATGCTAAAGCGATTAATGATAAACTGATTTCAGCATACAATTTGCTATTCGCGGAAAACAATCCTGCAGGCGCAAAAGCCTTCCTGGCGGAAATGAAACGTATTGAAAATGTATTACGTCTCCCGGGGGTTCCGGTGGAAGCCGGGTTGCAGGCATCTATTCACCAATACGTTCATAAATGAGATTTGATCTCCGGCTTCTGACGATAATCACAATCACTCTCGTTTCACTGCTGGCATTCAGCAAGGTGCCATACATGAAGGGAAGCAGG
Source organism: Bacteroidota bacterium (assembly GCA_023433345.1). Classification (GTDB taxonomy): domain Bacteria; phylum Bacteroidota; class Bacteroidia; order Chitinophagales; family Chitinophagaceae; genus Ferruginibacter. The sequence goes on from JAEZDA010000050.1 coordinate 1,369, forward strand.
AAAAATATCTCCTCGGCTGACACCTCAGCACCATCCCTTAACATTCCGGTTTCCTCAAATGTATATAAAGGACTGCAGGTCTTTTCACTTTTCGATTCCGCAGTTAATTATAAGATTTATCTACCTCCAAACTATTCGTCTACGCGTGACCGTTACCCAGTGCTCTATTTTTTGAACGGGCCTGTTTTTTCTGCTGAAGAAAGTTCAGAAGAAGACTGGAGGATAGATGAATTGTTGGACAGTTTAGGCAGCATCGGAAAAAAGCAATCGATAATAGTAGCCCTGTCAGGCATTCCTTTACCGGGTGCCGATCACGATTCTATTTCTTCTTTTCTTGCCGGCTCAGTGAAACCCTTCATTGATGATAACTATCGTACGATGCCGCTAAACAGCGTTTTGGCAGGTACAGGTCCTTTTGCGGATGTTGCATTGCTAACTTCACTTCTTCATAAACAAAAATTTGCGAGGGTGGGAGTGTTCAGCCCTACAGATTCGGTAAATACGCTCGTGGAATCATATAATTTAACGGGTGCCGGTTTTTCAGGAATGGTATTCATCTATAAAAATGGTTCAAAACAGGCTGGCTTGCTGGCCGACAATCTCGCGGCAAATTCTTCTGCGTTGCTTTATACACAGGATAAGCAGCATTCAAAAAGAGCCATTACGCCCTTCGGAGGGTGGTTCACCGAGTTTTATGGATGGATGATGGGTAACGGCTTCAATTATATTATCAATACGAAGAATTAATTTGTGCTGGCGGAAATCCGAAAGGAACCAGGAACTATATTTTAAAACAACTTCCCTCAATAGCCAGCTCGGTGTTTGGGAAAACAGAACAGGTTTCTTCAAGGAACATGTCCAGCGTTTCATACTTCGATGAAAAGTGCCCGATAATAAGCTTACCAGCCTTTGCCTTCATCGCTATTGTTCCGGCCTGTATGGTTGTTGAATGAAACCTGGCAGCTGCTCTTTCCTCTAGATCTTTAAGATAGGTCGCTTCATGGTAAATGAGGTCAGAACCTGCAATAAATGGAAGCATGTCCTCATTATAAATTGTATCGGCACAAAAAGCGTATATGCGTGGCCGTGAGGCTGCGGTTGTCAGTTCATCATTAGGAATTATCGTGCCTTTTGAAGTTACATAGTCTTCTCCCATTTGTAAGTTTTGGTAAGCCGTGGTAGGTACGCCGTAAGATCTGATACGGTCAGGAGCTAACTTCCTCGGTTTCTTCCTTTCTTTAAAAACAAATCCCCAGCAATCTATCCGGTGTTTTACTGGAAAGGCGGTCACTTCCATCGTAGCAGTACTGGCGATAATGCCGGCCTTTTCAATCGGGTGAAAATAAAGTGAATAAGGCAGTTTCGTGTCCGCGGCCTCAAGTTGGAGAGCAATGATCTTTTCCAACTGCGCAGGAGCATAGAGGTGAAGGGGTTGCGTACGGTTTAATAATCCCATGCTGGTTAAAAGCCCGATCAAACCGAAATAATGATCGCCATGTAAATGTGAAATGAAGATGTGGCCGATACGCGACCTCTTGATCTTGTACCTGGCCATCTGCATTTGTGTTCCTTCTCCGCAGTCTATGAGGAAAGATTCTTCCTGACTTTGAAGCACCTGGGCTGTCGGGTTTCTGCCATATGCTGCAATTGCTGAATTACACCCGAGTATAGTAACGGCGATCATAAATTTTCGTTTTCATCATCCAGCAGCTCGCGTTCAATTTCTTCCATATGCATAATGTCCCATGCCTCGCTTTCAGTTGGAGTTACATTCATGGTTTCTAAAAGTTCACTTTTTTCGAACTGTTCTTCAACACTTTCAGAAAGACAACAAATAATAAGTGAGATGTTTCTCTCGTAAAATGCCTGTTGCACCTCAGCTAGTTTTTCTGCTGCCGTCCTGCTGATCTCTTTAACATTTTCCATATTCACCACGAGGTGAGGCGGATCTTTTTTAAGAAAAGAAAGCAGCTGTCCCTCCCACTCATCTGTCATATTTTCAGTTAAATTATCCCCCGCGGGTGTAATTACACTGAATTTCTCTTTGGTATCTATTTTGACATTCATACAGCAGATGCAAGGGTTAAATGTAAAATAAAGGAATTTCCGGTTCATCCACCTCGATGCCCGAAAACATATCAGTTCTCTTTCCAGAAATTTTTTTAACACATTCTTCCTAACCATCCGGGCTTATAATCCGTCTAATTAGTAACGGAAACCAACTTTTCAACATATCAACATTTAAGGTTTCGCTTAAACTAATCGGAAAAATTATTCGTTATCATTGTAACAACAACCCTAAAACAAAAAACATGGATAATAATTTCTCACCACAGGTTAAAGAGATCATCTCTTTTAGCAGGGAGGAAGCGTTGCGATTGGGAAATGATTTTATAGGCACGGAACACCTGGTTTTGGGCATGATCCGCGATGGTGAAAATACGGCTATAAGAATATTAAAATCCCTGAGCGTTGACCTTTTTGAATTGCGCAAAGAGATCGAGATGGCTGTTAAGGATAAATCAGGAAAGAACATTGCAAATATAAATTCTTTGCCGCTTACAAAACAGGCGGAAAAAGTGATCCGTATTACAGTTCTTGAAGCTAAATCGCTAAAAAATACCATAGTTGAAAGTGAGCACCTGATGCTTTCAATACTTAAGAACAAGGAAAATATTGCCACACAGATCCTCAACCAATTTGAAGTGGATTATGAAGGGTTCAAAACCGAACTCGGCTTTGTGACAAGTAATCCTCCACAGGCAGAATTTAATGACGAGGATGAATTTGACGAGGAACGTAAACAATACGGTCAGCAATCGCGCGGCCAGAAGGGCGGAGCGGCAGGGCAGGCAAAATCAAAAACTCCGGTGCTGGACAATTTCGGCAGAGACATTACTCGGCTCGCAGAAAATGGATCACTGGACCCCATCGTTGGCCGTGAGAATGAAATTGAGCGCGTATCCCAGATACTTTCGCGGCGTAAAAAGAATAACCCGATCCTCATCGGCGAGCCAGGGGTTGGTAAAACTGCCATTGTTGAAGGTCTCGCACTTCGTATCGTTCAGCGCAGAGTGAGTCGTGTTCTTTTTGATAAACGCGTGGTTAGTCT
>JAEZDA010000118.1 GCA_023433345.1 Bacteroidota bacterium
CGTTCCATATCTGATTTGAAAAATATTAACCATTAATATTTTTTCAATGAGGGCAATCTTTGTTTACGCCTTTTTACTGCTCACCGCTTTTTCTGCATCGGCCCAGCGTGCATGCCTTACCGTTGACCGAACCCTTACTAAGGATCCTTTCTCAGGGTTGAGCATGAGAGATACCATTTCGAATGAAGTGATCACCATCCCCGTTGTGATCCATGTTTTATACAATCGCCCTGAGCACAACATACCTGACGCGCAGGTGCAGAGCCAGCTTGATGCGCTTAATCGTGATTTCAGAATGAGGAATACCGACGCTTCACTTGTACCTGCATATTTCTGGAACTTCGCTGCTGATGTTAGAATTGAATTCTGTTTGGCCAAGGTTGACCCTATGGGAAGAACAACATCCGGCATCATTCGCAAGCAAACGGCTGTTAGCCAGTTTATGGGAGATGATGGAATGAAATTCAATGGTGCCGGTGGCTCCGATGCATGGGACAGCCGCCGTTATCTCAACATTTGGGTTTGCAACATGTTTGGCAGGGCACTTGGCTATGCTACTATGCCCGGCACCTCGCCCGATCGCGATGGCGTTGTGATAAACTGGGATGTTTTCGGTACCATCGGAAACCTTCGTGCTCCTTTCACAGAGGGACGCACAACCACCCATGAAGTGGCTCACTGGATGGGTTTAAAGCACATCTGGGGAGATTCATTCTGCGGATCCGACGACGTTGACGATACACCGCAACAGGAATCATTCAATTTTTACTGCCCAACCTTTCCACGGGTTTCTGCGTGTTCACCTAACGGTTATGGAGACATGTTTATGAACTTTATGGATCTGGCAGATGATGCCTGCATGCTTATGTTCACTCATGGACAGAAGAGAAAAATGCGCGGCACCTTTGCTGCAAACGGTAGCAGAAATAATTTTCTTCAAAGCTATGCATGCGACAGCTCGAATGCAACAGCAGGTCCTCTGCCCGCACCTGCTCCGGCTCCGGAAGTAAATAAAGGCCGGCTAAAAATTTATCCTAACCCCGTAGTAGATCTGTTGAACGTTGAGGCAAGTGAGGAGTATGATATTTCCCAAAAATATATTTCATTGCTTGACCTGTATGGAAGACCGAGCTTAAAGGTGAAGATGAATGAAGGAAAAACGAAGATCGATTGCTCACGATTGCCGCGTGGAGTTTATTTAGTGAAAATCGGTGATGGAAAGTCTGCTGAAATTTTCAAGATCGTGAAACAGTGACCTGGTAGATAACTCCCCGTCTTTCCAAATACTTGATGATAAAATCAAAACATTCCTCCTTCGCACCAACCAGTTCCGGAGGAAAAACACCATGTTCGGAGAATCGCTTTTCAGAAATAAGATGAGCGGCTGCCGCACATGTAAATCCCGTTGTTCTGCTCATTGATGAAAAACCAGTTTCCGTATCGTTTTCATCATACAGCATATAATCGATTGTTACCCGGCCGTCTTTGTCTTCTCCTTTCAGGGTGATTTTCATTATGGTAAATTCCTTTTCATTCGGCTCAAGTTTCCATTGATCAAACAAAAGGGCGGAAGTGAATTCAATAGGAATGATCTCTCTACCGTTTATAGAAACAGGTTTCACTGAAAACATTCCTGCTTTCTTAAATGCTTCTATAAGCTTTACATGACCGGGATAGCGAAGAGTTTTTTCCTTCATATCCGGGATGTGGCTCATGGTGATCAGAAGGCTGCGAAGTCCGTCTGTATTAAAGGATTCAAGTGTTCCAGCGGGATGAAGATCAACTGATTCTACATCACTTAGGGCAGGGCGTGTTACAATAAATCCGTTCTCCATATAACGCGCAGGCCTTGTATATTCTTCAATTACATCAATAGGTGAAAATGGCGCTTTATATTCGAAGGGAGCAATACGTGTTTTTGGAAGGCCCCCGACCATGCAATGAAAGGCTTTCACTTTCATTTTTTCATCGTGATATCCAAGAATAAGATTACTCATGCCGGGTGCAACTCCGCAATCTACAATTGCAGTAACGCTGTTTTGCTTTGCAAGCCGATTGAGAGAAAGGGCATCTTCGGGGAAAAAGGAAATGTCGGCAACATTTTTTTTCAGGCCGATCAAGGTTTCAAGGGTTTTAAACCCCATGAACCCGGGCACCGCACTAACAACGATGTCGAAATCCTTAAGCAATTCCGCATACCCGGCATAGTTCAGCAGGTTAGCCTCCACAATGGAAATACCTGTTTCCCTTTTTTTCAATGCATGAAGGTTTGCGGAATTTATGTCGAAGGATGTAACACTGAAATGTTTTGCAAGATCCACTGCTATCGTGCTTCCAACCATTCCGGCGCCGAGTACCGCAATTTTCTTTGTTTGCTTCATACAGGCAAAGCAACACATTTTATACAAAACATTAACCCTTTATTAAGTTCAGGAAGTTTATTTTTGAAAAAACTATATCTCTTGAAAAAATTTCTTTTTACACTACTCGCTTTTACCTCTCTTACATCTTTCTCACAGGTAGGTTTGGGAAAAATTAAAAAACTCGCCGGCAAAGATTCAACCTCATCCTCCGGCGGACTGCTCCAGGGTATCTCCGGCAAATTGGGAGGCGGGGGTTCGTCTTTATCAAATGAAGAAATAATTGGCGGCTTAAAAGAGGCCCTGTCAACGGGAACCCTGAACAGCACAAATCTTTTGAACAGGGCAGACGGGTATTTTGCCAATGAAGCTATTAAGATCCTCATGCCGGAAGAGGCACAAAAAGCAGAAAAAACGCTTCGAAGCATGGGCATGGGTTCGCTTGTAGACAAGGCCATTTTATCTATGAACCGGGCGGCTGAAGATGCTGCGGGAAATGTTTCCAACATCTTTATTAATGCTATAAAGAAAATGACGGTGAAGGATGGGTTGCAGATACTGAGGGGTGGAGATTTTGCGGCTACTGACTACCTTAAGAAAATGACCACAGCCGAATTGACTGAACAAATGCGGCCCGTAATAGAAAGCTCGCTTTCAAAAGTAAATGCAACTGCATATTGGAAAGACGTTTTCAGCCAGTACAACCGTTTTTCACCAAATAAGGTTGATCCCGATCTGTCAGCCTATGTTACAGGGAAGGCGCTTGAAGGTATGTTTCACACTATCTCACTGGAAGAACAAAAGATCAGGAAGGATCCATCCGCACGTGTGACCGATCTGTTAAAGAAAGTTTTTTCTAATTAAAATACTTTTCGGAAAAGAATTGGAGGTTGTTCATAATTGAACAACCTTTTTTTTTGATCAAAAAAAAGGCTGCTTCCGCGAAGCAACCTTTGTCTGTCGATTATCTGAATATTTTTTAAATATCGATCGCTTCGCCGTATGCAGCCGCCGTAGCTTCTTTCACACCTTCACTGATGGTGGGGTGCGGGTGAACGGCATTTAAAATTTCATGCGCAGTTGTTTCCAGTTTCCGTGCAACCACGGCTTCGGCAATGATCTCTGTTACATTGTATCCGATCATATGGCATCCGAGGAACTCACCATATTTGGCATCAAAGATTACTTTTACAAAACCTTCTGTTGCTCCGGCTGCACTTGCTTTACCGCTTGCCATGAATGGAAACTTTCCAACTTTTATTTCGTAGCCTGCATCCCTGGCCGCTTTTTCAGTATACCCAACTGATGCAATTTCAGGAGTGGAATAGGTGCAACCCGGGATGTTATTATAATCCATCGGCTCGGGTTTATGCCCGCTAAGATGCTCCGCAGCATTTATTCCTTCTTTAGCGGCCACATGGGCGAGGGCCTGCCCCGGCGTACAATCGCCGATAGCATAAATGCCTGGCACATTGGTTTGCTGATTGGCATCGACAACTATTTTTCCTTTTTCCGTTTTTATGCCCAGCTCTTCAAGCCCGATCTTTTCAATGTTTGCCACAACGCCTACCGCACTCAATAATATCTCAGCTTCGAGAACCACCTCTCCGGAAGAAGTTTTCACCGTCGCTTTCACACCATTGCCTGAAGTATCTACTTTGGTAACCTCGGCGCCTGTCATTATCTCTATCCCCTGTTTTTTATATTGCTTTTCAAGTTCCTTGCTTACATCTTCATCTTCAACAGGTACAATGCGCGGCATGAACTCAACGATGGTTACCTTAGTGCCCATGCTGTTATAGAAATACGCAAACTCGGAGCCTATCGCGCCACTTCCGCAAATGATCATACTCTTTGGCTGTTGAGGAAGAACCATTGCTTCACGATACCCGATGATCTTTTTACCATCGATAGGCATCCAAGGAAGCTCGCGCGAACGCCCGCCGGTTGCAATGATGATATTTTTGGCTTCCACAACCTGTTTATTGTTATCCTGCCCGGTCACTTCAACTTTTCCAGGTGCAATAACCTTTGCATTTCCCATAATCACGTCGATCTTATTCTTCTTCATCAGGAACTGCACACCTTTACTCATTTTATCTGCAACACCGCGGCTACGTTTAACCACACCGCCGAAGTCGTTGCTCACTTCTTTCACATTGATGCCATAGGTTGAAGCGTGCTTGGCGTATTCATATACCTGCGCGCTTTTTAGCAGGGCCTTTGTAGGGATGCAACCCCAGTTTAGGCAAATACCTCCTAAACTTTCTCTTTCAATGATCGCAACCTTTTTTCCTAATTGACTGGATCGGATCGCTGCAGGATAACCGCCGGGACCACTTCCAATTACTATAACATCATATGCCATAAAAAATCGTTTAATTTTCGACCGGGCAAAACTACTTTACCTGCCTGTACTAACCAAAGCTATTTTTAGGCGGATTTAACTAATATAGAGGAGTTACAGGCAAATAATTCTGCTATTTTTACTGCTATGATCAGAACCGTTTTGGGCTTTGTTCTTTTATTAATTACTTGTACGGTGTCTTCCCAGGATGTTGCCCGATGGAAGGCCGTTGACATGGCGCGCTACATTGAGTCGAAAAGTGCTGCAAAGGTTAAGGTAATAAACATGTGGGCTACATTTTGTAAACCGTGCATAGAGGAGATCCCTGGCTTTATTGAGGTAACAAAAAAACTTGGAGAGGAGGTTGAACTGATGCTGATTAGCGTGGATATGAAAAGCCACTATCCTGAAAAGATCAGGAATTTTTCAAAAGCCCACAAGTTCTTTACTCCCATGGCCTGGCTTGATGAAACGAATGCCGATTATTTCTGCCCGCTGTTAGATAAATCCTGGACAGGCAGTATTCCCGCCACGCTGATAATTAATACCTCATCAGGTTACAGAAAATTTTTTGAAGAGGAGATGAGCAGCACTCAGTTGGAAGAAGAGATCAAAATTGCATTGGAGCGCTGACCAGCAACCAAATTTTTAATATTTACGCACAGGATTATCTTTTCTTCCTCTTGATGGTACAACCAATACTTTTAGATTCTTTTACGCCAACTTCTTTTCCCGCGACCATTTCAAGAATTGCTTCGCGAAGATGCTGACGGGTAACAGACATTTCATCTGCCGGGCTGTCGTCAATTGCTCCATGGTACACCAGCGTCATATCCTTATTAAAAAGAAAAACTTCAGGGGTTCTTTTAGCATCGAAAGCGTCTGCAACCACACTGTTTTCATCGATCACATAAGGCCAGTTATAATTTAAACCCTTTGCATAGGTCTTCATCGCCTCAAAGCTGTCATCATCTCCTCTTTGCGCCTCATTGCTGTTTATCAATATCACTCCAACATTGTTTTTCGCTGCAAACACGGCCATGGAGGTTGTTCTTTGTTCGTTTTTCACAACGTATGGGCAAGTGTTGCAACTGAACATTACAAGCAGGCCATTTTTTTTGGCTGCATCCTGCATGGAAATTTTCTTTCCCGAAATGTCCAGCATTTTTACATCAGCTTTTGGAAGTTTCGAGCCTATGGGCAATGCTTCCTGAACGAAGCCCATGGTAAGACCAATAAAGGCAATGCTTATAAAAAGAAATAGTGCTTTCATGTTTTCAGTTTTGTTGAATCAAATGTACCTATTATCCGGCCGAATACATCGCCCGCTCATATAAAAGGATGTTATTTTCAAGGCTGCATCTGCTTCCGTGCACTCGCTGCTTTTATACTAACGTTCAGCTCAAAACCTATCAGTATGGCGAGTGAGTTAATGAAAATCAGGGCCATTACAACCATGATTGTTCCGATGGAACCATAAAGTGCATTAAATCTTCCAAAATTATTCACGAAAAAAGCGAAGCCGAGCGAAGATAAGATGC
>JAEZDA010000057.1 GCA_023433345.1 Bacteroidota bacterium
AAATTCCCCGTACTGCGCATAGCCGCAAACGTTGGCAGAAAGCGTTAATCAGGATTTAAATTCTTTCAGACGTTTAGAGGAAAATATTATCTTGTCTTCAAACCAGGAACTGACAGCTGGCTATCGTTCAATATATTTAAGTTGTAAATTTATTTCAATGAGAATTTTCATCGCGCTTCTTTTTACTTTAGGATCTTGTACTTCTAAAACACCTCATCCTGAAACTGTTCTAGGAATTAAACTGGGGCTGCCTACGACGCAAGTGTTGGAGGCCGTTAACTCTGGAAACTTAAAACTCGAAAATGACGAGTCATACATAGATTACGGCAAGTTTAAAGGTTATTTGACTCTTGACACCTCGCCCAGTTCTGATGGCATGTTAGTTGACGCGGTGAGACTTAAATTTCAAAAAAAAGGATCGGAAAATCCAAATAATGGTACTAGCAAATTTATCAGCCAATTAAATATGATAGACATTATTACCTCCTATGAAACAAAATACGGAAAGCCAAAAAATCCTCCTGAAAAAAATTCGCCAACCCAGGTGAGGGAGTGGGAAGTTGGGGATCTTCATATTCAATTGCATACAGCCCGATGGGGCGACGAACAACATTGCGAGGCGCAAGTATTGTATGATTTCACAAGTAGAGCTTACGAAAGATTTAAGCGGAACGTCGAAAAGAGGAACAAAACGATTTGAGAAAACGCCTTCTGCCAACATCGCCTATGCGCAATTGGGCGAATGACGATGGCTATTCAGCATTTGTAATTCTACTGAACATTTGTATCTTGGCTTTAATAAATACGCTCTTTAGTGGCCAAGCCAGCGGACGGAACTTCTCCCCCAACTGCGCATAGCCGTGAGCGTTGTACGCAAGCCGCGGGCAGATTTCAAATCGTTTCCGTTTGCATTTATTGACACTTGCGCTATTAAGATAGTTCGCCGTTGTTTGTGTTCTAAACTTCTTTGGACGTTTTCTGTTTGCGCTTTTCGCCGGCTTGTAAGCTCCCCCTTTTTTAGGGCCATGTTTAGTTAGAGTTTTCTAATGTAATTTCTTTTTTGCAATCCGCCGCTTTATCCACTACCGGCTTCGCTCAATTTGATTTAATGTTTCGCTTGCCGGTGTGGACAAAGCTGATTTCTCTTTTATGTTCTGTGTGTATTTTAATGGTGATAAATATCCTAATGACTTATGCGGCCTTTCCGTATTGTAGTCTAATCTCCATTCTTCAGTTAATATCCTTACTTCAGCGAGGCTGTAGAACAGGTATGCATTCAATAGTTCCCGCCTGATGCTGCCATTCTTTCTTTCAATGTAGGCGTTTTGCATGGGCTTTCCAGGTTGGATAAATTGAATGTTTATTCTTCGACTTTCGTGAGAGCACCATTGTTCGAGTTGATGCGATATAAACTCAGGGCCATTATCACACCGGATATTAGCCGGGCAACCTCTTTCTGCGATTAGTCTTTCCAATACACGGATCACCCTGAGGGACGGTAGGGATGTATCTACTTCTATGGCCAAAGATTCCCGGTTAAAATCATCTATAATATTCAACAATCGGAACTTTCGGCCATCCACCAAGGTGTCTTGCATAAAATCAATACTCCATATCTGGTTTGGAGCTGGTGGCGCCACTAGCGGCTGTTTCACTCTTTCAGGCACACGCTTCTTTGCCCTTCTTCGGATATTCAATTTCATATCTGTATAAACGCGGTAAATTCTTTTGTGATTCCATTCATGGCCTTTATTCCAAAGACGATAGCAGCATTGCCAAAATCCAATCGCAGCATGTTTGGTTGTTAACGACGTTAACGCATCCTGCACAGGCTGATCATCCTTAGGTCTCCTTTGATACTGACAGGTGGTTCGGGACACACCAACCAGTTTACACGCCTTACGGTTACTTAGCTGCTCTTCCTGAACCAAATGTTCTACAGCTTCCCGTTTCGCCTGGGGCGTTACAACTTTTTTTCAATGAAGTTTTTCATTGCTCGGTTATCTATGCAGACCTCAGCATACATCTTTTTGAGCTCAGCGTTTTCCTTCTCCAACGCTTTCATCTTTGCCACATCACTGGCTTCCAGGCCGCCGTACTTAGCCTTCCAGTTGTAAAAGGTAGCTTCGCTGATACCCAATTCACGGCAAATATCCTTGACCGCAATACCGCCTTCCTGCTTCTTAATAGCAGATACAATTTGTACTTCTGTAAATCGCTTCTTCATATTTAAAGTTTAAAGTTAACATGCTTGCTAATTGTTAACTCTAACTTTATGTGGCCGGAGATTGGGGGAGCTTACACGACTTTCAAGGGATGGCCAAGTAATTATTGCGGTAGCTCAAGAGGATACTAATAATGACAAAAGATTTACCGAGGATGAAGCAGTTTACATTTTGAATCTGAATACCGATATCTCAAAAATGAAATTTGAAAAAGTTACCATAAAATAGCTCGGGGCATAACAGTGGCTCATTCGCAATTGAGCGAATAGACTATTGCGATCCAGCATTTGGAATTCTACTGAACATTTGTATCTTGGCTTTAATAAATAACACGCTAAGCAGATGAGATGGCCAGGGCTATATGTTAGCTGAGAGATATTTCTATTGCGTATAGCCGTGAACGTTGAATTTTTTTCTGACCTAAAATTTAAATAATGAATTTAGATCTCCAGCATGGGCAGATCAGAATTAATCTCGAACAGCCACTTATTCCGGTCGCAGCATTTTACCAGCGGGTTCTGGCAGCTTGTATCGACTTGTTTCTAATTGCATTTTTGTTATTCTGTTTGAAGCAGGCGGAACCGAATTTGGCGGAATGGTTCTTTAAAAAGTCGCCCGAAGTGATAAATGGATATCCCGTCTGGGTATATAAACATTCAGCTGGTTTGCTTGTATGGATAATCTATTCTATTATCATGGACGCTTCTGCCTTTCAGGGGACGATTGGGAAACGTTTGGCCGGAATTCAAGTTACAGATGATTCCCGCAAACGAATATCTTTAGCAAAATCATTTAAAAGGAATGTTCTCAAACTTATTTCCTACGCCATCATCGGGCTTGGCTTTTTTTGGGTTTTAGTTGATTCAAAAAAGCGAAGCTGGCACGATATCATTGCGGGAACTTTGGTTGTCCGCAATAGCGCATGATCTTTGAACCTTGTGGTATGTTGTATTTATAGTGTGTAAATGCAAACCATATAGAAGTTAAGAGTTTTACAAACTGGCCCTGATTTGAAAATAATATTGAACGAATAAAAACCAGGTTTTGCAATTGCTGCCAGGCCATTCGCTGAGTTCTTCCAACAAAACAGCCGCTTATTTATGAAGTTGATCTTATTGGCATTCGCATTTTCTTTATCAACTGCTAAATGTCAATTGCCACCATTCGATATAGCAAAAGATGAAATGGGATTGAGTGCAAGACCCCGGCTAATCTATTTAACTGCATTATGGTGTAAACCTTGCATGGCTAAAATTGATCCCATTCTACTCGCTTTTGGAAAAAGATCCGATCTTGATTTGATAGTTTTATTTGATCGAACCCGACTGACGGACAAATCAACAAATATACTGGTAACACGATTTGACACTTCATGCTTTAGATCCTTCCCCGAACGATATTACTTAAATAAAAAATACAATGGAGGAATTAAAGGAACGTCGTTCAGCAAACCGATCAAGACATTTGTCTCCGATATCAACGGTATTTACAAAAGGTCCTATACAACCAATGAAATTTGGGTTGGTGTTGCTCTCCTACAAATTGAAAGATCACTCTTTGTAATAAACGTTACGGACTTGAATCAACTAAAGAAAAAAATTGACGATTTAATTGAAACGAATCATCCATAGTTTACGGCTGACACATCCACTCTACCCGGCTTATTCTAAAATAATGATATCATGAGGCTGATAGGATTTAAACAGTTCACGAAAAAAATGCGGATCAAGAATAATGTTTGCGTTACCAACGACAATGACTAAAGAATCCGTATTCTAACTGATTAAAGCAATCATTAAAGTTCAATCATCACTCTCTAATAAGAAAATCTCCTCAACAGAAATTTTAAATACCCTTGCAAGTTTAAGCGCCAGTAGAACAGAGGGTGTAAACCGGCCGCTTTCAATGGAAATGATTGTTTGCCGCGACACCTCTACTAGTTCAGCAAGTTGAACCTGTGTGAGACCTTCATTGACTCGCAGGTCTCTTAGATTAATCCTCATTCCTGAACTTTAGGTGGAATAAATAGTTAAATCGGGCAATGTATACCAGGTAGAACAAAAGTACTACTGTCACAAAAAAAGTCATAAAACCACCTTCTTCGGGCTCTCCCACCACCAGAAAAAAGATGAAACCTATAATAATGTACAAGAATTGAACGAAGGCAGCATATTGAAAACTCGAAAGCCTCGTTTCCCTTGCGAGTTCATCTTCGATCTTTTCCCTGGAAAAGATCAGGAAATACATCCCTATAAGAAAAGAGAAGAAGGAAGTGATTGCTATCGTTACATTTATCACGAACAAAACTCTCTCTGGCATGAACTGATCTAGAAGATTATAAAAAACATCAAACTGCATCATTAACCAAAATATCAAACCAAGCGGCGCCATAAATGCGCCAAGTTTCTTCATTTTATTGGGTAGGAGTTTCATCCTTGTATATTTAATCATTGAATAGCAATGTAAAGTACACTTAACATTTTAAATATCCAAACCTGCAACGACAAAAACGCGAATCGCCTCATAATGGCGTGAGATTTCAATTACTAACACCACTTGGAAATTTTGGTGATCATTTGTACTTTGGAATGATATGGAAGAATGTTGCATATGAAAAGAACATCCTATTTAATTGTGGCTTCTATAATTTGTGCAATCATGACCATGGGAGCCACCAACAAAGTATTTGCACAGAAAATGGGCGAGGTAGATTTTAAGTATAAAATCTTTATAAAAACGGGCGGGGATAAAGTTAAGCTCAATTGCGCGGAAGGTTGCGCATGGAAAGAATTGACTTTCAACCTTGATGAAAATGTGCCGCAGTTTATTGACGAAACCGGCATGGTCAAAGATGGCGAACTGGATAACAAAAACATGGCAAAGTTCATTTTTTCCATAAGGAGGTCTGAAGATTTTCTATATTTTGAAAGTTTAAAGGAAAGCAGGTGGAAAAGTTTAGATTTAAATTGCAGTCCTGTCAATTGTTCCCACGAGATCGACCAGAACGGAATTGTACCACCGAAATTGCAATAGAGGCAATAAACACTTTCCGTCAACCTTAAAAAGACCTTTAAGGAATTATGCTCTGCATATTACACAAGGCCAAAAAAGCATTGTAGCGTCATCACTTCTATAGCTTTTATTCAATTCATAATGCCGGCGCTCAATTTTAAAATAATAATTTGTCTTTTTTCAATTGCCTTTTTTAACGGTTGTCACTCAAAGCAGAAGCCCGGGAAAGGAAATAACTTTTCACAGACGGAGAGAATTACTGTGCCAGATTCTATTGTGCGATATTTAATTCGTTCTGCAGCTCAGGATTTTAAAGATCATACTCCTCCAGCTGCCATGGATTTTCGAAATGTCAGAAAGGGATATATCGATTCAAAAGAAGACACAGTTTTCCTGATTTGCGGGGAGTTTTTTGCGCAGGAAGAGTCCGGTTGGCAAACCTTCACAACGATATTGACTTCAAAATACGAGCAATATATTGGCAGCAACATTTACTGTGAAAAGGCAAAGTTCAACATGGAAGACACTGCGAACTTATCATCAGATTTAAGAACTTTTATTTCCATCGGGCAATAGGGGGTTGATCGACCAAAGAAGAAATATTTATTTAGGGAAATGAAGTATTGATTTTGCTGCCTAGCTTGTTTCTAATTGCCTCACCTCCTTCCTGTATGCCTGAGGAACGAGAAGGTCGATTATAAAGGATCCGAAGCCGATTTTTTTCGCCACCTTATATGGTTCAAGGGCAAGTGCCAGTAACGAAAATCGTTGAAAAGACAATAACCTACTTACATGATCAGGAACTAGTTTTTTCTGCACTTCTTTTAACAACAGGAAACGGAATGAACCTAGATGTTTTCTATATTCTTTGTAAAGATCAATACTAAAAGCCCCTTTCTCAAGGTCAGCTTTCAAATGCTCGAGACGCTTAACCCTCCAATGTTCGAAATTTTCCGGAAGGTCTTTTATCTGCATCGCTTTTCCCATCCTGTAAAACACGCTGAATACTTCCTCCTTTTCGGCTTCTTTCAGCGGCCGCTCGAGCAAATTAAAAGCGGCGATAGAGTAATGTATCAACATAAATAGCACGTCGCGGTACGCCCAGTCAGGAATTTTTTCGCCCCGGGATTTCTCAACATGATGGTGTATTTGGTTGATCTGTTCTATCGCTTTTATGGCATCCTCCTCCCTTGCAAACACAATTTGCTTCGCATATCGAACTGTGGTGAACAGCCTTCCTATTGGATCCGACGGCAATCGGCCGGTAAAGTAAAGCCAGTCGACCGCCTTGTTCAATGCGAACTCTGCTGAAGCTCCGGCGAAAATGAAAAGAATAGTATCACTACTCCCCCAAATCCTCCTCACAATGGAATCCTCTTTCACAAAAAACTTCTCCATATATACTTTTTAATACAAAGTGCTTTGCCATACAAACATACAAATGTTTCCATAAAAAAAGTTGCATGAGCTAATAGATGAATAGTTAATTTTAGTATGAACATGGCGCAAACGATCACACACATTACATTGTTGGTTAATGATTATGAGGAAGCAATTCACTTTTATACCCAAAAGTTAAATTTCAATCTGGTTGAAGACAGATGGGTGTCAGAATCCAAGAGACGGGTTGCAGTTGCTCCGCGCAAATGCCCTGTGGCGATTCTTCTGGTCAAAGCTTCGAATAAGGAACAGCTAATACGAGTTGGAAACCAAACAGGCGGCCGGGTATTTTTTTATCTTCATACCGACAGCTTCAACGAAGATTACCAACGCCTGGTTGCAAACAACGTCAAAATAATAAAAGGTCCCACTATTGAGCCATGGGGAAAAGTTGCGGTCTTTGAAGATCTATATGGCAATCAATGGGATCTTGTGGAGCCGATGTCTTAATTTCTAAAATGAATTCAATATGCAATTTCCATTTCAGATCAACAGCCTGGAAGAATACAGGTCTGAATACAAACAAAGCCTTGAAGATCCTGAAAACTTTTGGGCAGAGGTAGCCTCGAATTTTTCCTGGCGGAAGAAATGGGACAGAGTGCTGAAATGGAATTTCAATGAACCGCAAATTGAATGGTTTGGAGGTGGTAAATTAAACATCACAGAAAACTGCATCGACCGACATCTTCCTCATCGCGCTAACGAGGTTGCGTTTATATGGGAACCAAACAATCCTGAAGAAAGGGTTCGTGCCGTTACTTATGCAAGGCTTCATAAAAGGGTTTGCCAGGTAGCCCAAATGCTGGTGAATAATGGTGTGAAAAAGGGAGATCGCGTTTGCATATACATGGGAATGGTGCCGGAGCTGGCGTATGCTGTTTTGGGATGTGCGAGAATAGGAGCAATTCATAGCGTGATCTTCGGCGGTTTCAGCGCTCAAAGTATTTCCGACAGGTTACATGATGCGCAGGCTGAATTTATTATTACATGCGATGGAAGCTTCAGGGGCTCAAAAGACATTACTCTCAAAGACACTATAGATGATGCGCTTGTAAACTACAGAAACATAAAAAGGGTGATAGTTTACACGAGAACCCGCGTGCCTGTTTCAATGATCAAAGGCCGTGATGTATGGTGGGAAGATGAAATGGAATTTGCTTTAAATCAGGTTGAAAAAGATGGAGCAGTTTCATTTCCGGCCGTAGAAATGGATGCAGAAGATCCTCTTTTCATTTTGTACACTTCGGGCTCAACCGGAAAACCAAAAGGCGTGGTGCATACAGTTGCAGGATATATGATATGGGCCGCCTACACCTTTGTGAATGTTTTTCAATATAAGAAAGGAGAGGTACATTTTTGCACTGCGGATATTGGTTGGATCACCGGGCACACTTACATCGTTTATGGCCCACTGTTAGCTGGTGCCGCATCCTTAATATTTGAAGGAATTCCCACCTGGCCGGATGCAGGTCGCTTTTGGGATATTGTTCAAAAGCACAAGGTGAATTGTATCTATACTGCTCCTACTGCTATAAGAAGTTTAATGGGATTCGGTAACGATCCGCTGGCGGGTAAAGATCTTTCCTCTCTTCGGGTACTGGGAACCGTTGGCGAACCCATAAACGAAGAAGCCTGGAAATGGTATAATGAAGAAGTAGGCAGGGAAAAATGCCCGATCGTTGATACATGGTGGCAGACGGAAACAGGGGGTTGTTTAATAAGCAATCTTGCCGGTGTTACTCCCGCAAAACCGGGATGGGCAACACTACCTCTTCCTGGTGTTGAACCTGTGTTGGTGGATGATCAGGGCAATGAAGTAGCTGTCTTTGATGAAAATGGTTTGCAAAAAGGAAACCTTTGTATGAAGAGCCCCTGGCCCGGAATTCTCCGAACAACTTACGGTGACCATGAACGATGCCGCACAAATTACTTTGCAACCTTTCCTGGCCTGTATTTTACGGGCGATGGAGCAATAAAAGATAAAGAGGGCAATTTTCGTATAACTGGTCGTGTAGACGATGTTCTAAATATCAGCGGCCACAGGATCGGCACTGCTGAAGTTGAAAACGCGATAAACATGCACTCTGGTGTGGTGGAAAGCGCGGTAGTCGGCTTTCCTCATAATATCAAGGGACAGGGAATTTATGCATACATAATTTACAGCGGCAAGCATGATGATGAGGAACAAACAAGAAAGGACATATCTCATACGGTTTCAAGAATCATCGGCCCTATTGCAAAACCAGATAAAATACAATTCGTGACAGGCCTGCCTAAAACACGCAGCGGAAAAATTATGAGAAGAATCTTAAGGAAGATCGCTGAAGGAGAAACTTCAAACCTTGGTGACACTTCAACCCTGCTCGACCCGGATGTTGTAACCGGAATTGCGAATGGGAAGTTATAAGAAAAATCATCTTCCTGTAATGTTTTGCATAAAGAATGATTAACACATATGAATTCTTTTGTTTCAGGTAATAGTAAAACACCTTCTTTCGCCACCGTATTTTTACTTACTTTTATCTTCCGAACTTTTTAATCAAGCGAATGTTTTTTTAATGGAGCAGAGAGAATGGAAGAAATGCGACCTGCAAACCTTTTGGCGGAATATCGCGCGGAAAGATCATTTAGTACAGTTATATGAAAGTGAAAAGGTGTTTATGGAAACACTGGAAGGCTATGCGGGATGTGGTCTTCTTTCAGGCGAAAGTGTAATCATTATTGCTACTCAAAATCATCTTGATGAGCTGCAGGCGAGACTGAGCAATCAGCACTTTGACCTTGCCTTTCTTACTTCGATAAATCAATATATTGCTGTTGAGGCTAATGAGGCATTAGCTAAATTTATGCGTGACGGCCTTCCTGATGCGCAGCTATTTGCAGGCTATCTGAAAGAATTGCTTTCCCTGGCGTCAAGTAATGGCCGCCACGTGCGGGCCTTTGGAGAGATGGTTGCCGAACTTTGGCAGAAAGGCCTTTACGATGCAACCTCTACTTTGGAAGCAATTTGGGCCAACCTCCATGCCCAGGAAAACTTTTCCCTTTTCTGCGCGTATCCCAAAAAGTGCTTTGTGAATGTGGAAAAAGAAAAAATGAAGAACATTTTTAAGTTACCTACAATGGTGATCGATGGAAAGCCTAAGCCTTCAACCGAAATTTATTACAGCAGTTTAAACTAAGCCCGGTTTCTTTGGACATTCTAATACTGTCTCCCTTGTACAATTTACCATATTTTAAAGAGACCGACCCCGCAGTGGTTCACGATTTTATTAAAAGCAATCCCTTTGCTTTATTAACCGGTGCAACACCAGCTGGCTCTCCCGTGGCAACCCAACTGCCCATGTTTCTTGAAGATGAGGATTCCCGGCAGTTTTTGCGCGGCCATATGATGAGGAATACTGATCATCATAAAGTGATGGCAGTTAATGATCAGGTTTTGGTAGTTTTTACCGGCCCACATTGCTATGTGAGTGCAACCTGGTACTCCGATCCGCACCAAGCCTCTACCTGGAATTATATGAGCGTGCACGTGAAAGGAAGGATACGTTTTACCAGCCCGCAATCGCTGTTAAAAATACTGGAAAAAACTACCATGTATTTTGAAAATATGAATTCCGAATCAAGTACGGTTCTTCATAATTTAACTGAAGAATATGTAAATCGATTGCTGCCGGCCATTGTACCTTTTGAAATTGAAATTGATTCAATTGAAAATGTTTTCAAACTCAGCCAAAACCGGGATCGTGAAAGTTATCTGAACATTATAGCTCAACTGGAGAAAGGAGATCATAATCAAAACGAGATCGCAAAGGCAATGGCTGAAAGATTTGAAGATCTTTATAGGGAAGTTTAGGAAAATAAAAATGGCACTCTTTTATAGAATGCCATTCATCTCAATTTTTTATCCCTTTGCTACAATGGAAGCGTAATGGTTCCAACATTGTTCACATTTCCAAAAGTAACGCCCACACCCGTGATCGTGGTGTCGCGGTAGGCAGTGGTGCTGTCTGCATCAAATAATAAGGAGTAAGTGTCTGCAGGCAGACCGCTGATCATGAAAGATCCATCACTGTTAGGGATAGCCGAAAATGTATCGAGAACATTGTAAGCATAGACGGTTGCACGCGCTGTTCCCGGCAAAACGATCCCTTCTATACGACCGTTAGTAAGTTCCGTGTAGGCTCTCATTACCGGTTTGAGTTTATAGCTTCCATTACCGGTCCGCAGGATTGATCTGCCGGCATCAAAGTCGAGCCACATCGTATATGCGCGGTTTGCCACCAGGGTTTGGTTTACATTGATCTTTAACCCGCTTTGCATCGCCGAAGGAGTTTCCAGCGGATATTGAACCCCATCGACAACTATGGTATTATTAGGCCCAAGAATCAGCCTTATTTGAGAAATCGTTCCTGATGGCAGGCTAGCATCCGCGATTAGCGTATCCACGCCATTTCGAAATTGCAGAAGATTGTAAATGCCTGGATTCAGGATTGGGAAAGTTTCCAGTCCATTACCTCTGTTCACCTCGATGCCACGTACATCAATATTCACCTCATCATATGCCGCAGGAGCATCGGTTAACATGATCTTCATAGACGAGGTTTGATTCCCTCCTACCGGGTTGTCATCATCCGAGCATGACTGCATTAGCAATAAAAAAGAAACCGAAAAAATTCCAGTTAACAAATTTTTCAATGAGTTTTTCATTTTCTATTCTTTTAATTAAAAAATGGTAGCAACGGCCGTTTTTTGGCCACACGTTCCTCCTTAACAAAGTTTATGCCTTCTGTAAGTTTTGTTAATAAGTGAAGGAAACCTGCTCCGAATAATTAAAAACACTGTTCTGAGACTGGGAGACATTGATGCCAATCGAAAAATAAGCAGCACCATCAACAAAAAAAGTGACGCATGCAAGTGTAAGGTGTGAAATTTAATTTAAAACAAGCAGCAGATTCAATCTAAGCACTTACAATACGTCTCTATCCCTCTCCATGCATCTCACGTTGCCTGTAAGGCTTGCCTGTTAATGGTTTCATCTCAACGGTGCTATTGGTTCTTCTATACTTCCTCATAAATTCCTGACGGGAGCATTTGAAAGATTTTACCAAACCCAACCTGTGCAGTGTCCAAATATAGATCCAGGCAAGGTCGATCTGGTAGTTTAGGAACCCTGCCCTTGCACTCCCGGGAAAAAGATGATGATTGTTATGCCATTCGCCCGCAAAAAGCCCGGGTCTTAATTGGTTCAAGGAAAGGTTGCTGCGGTCATAATCAATGTTATCCTTATGCAATGCCTCTCCCTTTCCATGGCCGGTATAGTTAAATGCACGAACGAGGATGAACCACAGCATGGCTGCACTGAACATCGCCGTTGCAAGTGCGTGACCCCCAATCATAAAAAAGACGCCATACCAAAACACCCAGTTCAGCAGCCAAAGTGAAACGGTATAAAGGGGCGATGCCACAGAGCCCCATCTCAGGTAAGCATCGTAACTGTTCCTTTTGATGCCGGTATGAGCCATGAGTTTTGAAGCACGGTTATAATTTTGCTCGCTCAATGACTTGGATATGCTTTGATGATTCACGTCTGACAACATGCAATACCAAAGACCGCCCTGAGGATTGTAGGGATCGCCGGGCAGATCTGATTTCACATGATGTACATGGTGAGAAATTACATAGATCTCCTCCGGAAAGGTTTTGATCACAAGGTTTTGGGTAATAAAACGCCAAACGGGATGAGTGAATGTGTACGACCTGTGAGTGCAGTAGCGATGAAACCATATCGTTCCATGCGTTCCCATTATTATCATGCTATAAACTGCAACTGCAATAACCAATGGAATGCTGATATACTTTACCAGGAAAACGATAAAAAGCGGAAACATCAATGCCACCATCAGCCAACTAAGCATGGTGATCCAATGCTTCCTGTCTTTGAAAACATTTACTCGCGTAAAGGCCTCCGTCCATAACTGCTTCGTGGTAGGCTTTACAAGGTTTCCCTCACTGTCCGCCCACTTATAAGATGGTTCTTCGAGTAATATATCAATAAATTTTTCACCAGCGACCTTAGAGTTCTCCATAGTTTCTAAAGATAAGCGCTTTACTGCTCTAAAAATTAGTATTCGACAAAAATGGGGCAATTTAACTGGATTTATAACATTAATGTACTTTCAGAAAAAAAATCAATGTTTCAAAAGGCTTTTCTTACCATCCTGCTTCTCGTGTTGAGCAATACCTTCATGACCCTGGCCTGGTACGGTCACCTGACTTTTAAAAAACTTTCAGGTTGGCAGAACATGGGGCTCATTGCAGTAATATTAATAAGTTGGTGTGTTGCGTTTTTTGAATATTGTTTTCAGGTTCCCGCAAACAGGATCGGCCACCAGGAGCATGGCGGGCCATTCTCGATATGGCAGTTAAAGGTGATCCAGGAAGTGATCACCCTCGTCGTGTTTACAATATTTGCACTGCTGTTCTTTAAAAACGAACCTTTGAAAATGAACCATATCATCGGTTTCGGTTTTCTCGTGCTGGCTGTTTATTTCATCTTTAAAAAATAATGAGACTTTGTCGCCAAAGCAATGCAAATTGCACGTTGAACAATTAAATTTATGAACCGGATAATTGAGGCTGATCTGTTTCGCCATGGCGGATTAAAAGGAACAAGGGGGTTATTAAGAGGGCTATCCTATCCCGCGTTTCGGTTCACTTACTTTTTAAGAAAAGCATCCTTCAATAATAAACGTTCGCTGGCAGGTATTTTTTACCGGCTGATGGTAAGAAGGTATTCACACAAGTTCGGTTACCAGATTCCCGTAACTACAAAAATTGGCGAAGGTTTATACATCGGTCACTTCGGCACGATCGTGATAAATGCTCATACTACCATCGGAAAGTATTGCAACCTCGCCCACGGGGTTACTATAGGACGAACAAACAAAGGGCAAAAAAAAGGTGTTCCGGTAATTGGAGACTATGTATGGATCGGCACCGGCGCAGTAATAGTTGGAGGAATCACAATCGGCGATAAAGTATTGATCGCCCCCAATGCCTATGTAAATTTTGACGTTCCTTCCCATTCCATTGTTATTGGAAACCCGGCGAAAATCATTTCGCGAGAAGACGCTGTGGAAGATTATATTAACTACATTCTTCCTTAGCCATATTGATCACTCGTGAACTCTAAGGAGATTGGCTTAAAAATTGAATCTTCTGGAAGAAACGCATTACATGATTTCCGTTATAAAGGATCTCCCGGATAATGTTATAGGATTTTCAGCTTCAGGGGAAGTTACAACAGATGACTTTAAACACGTGTTGAGGCCTGAGGTTGACAGATTCATGAAACAACATTCAGACCTTAACTACGTACTCGAATTAAATACAGACATAAAAAATTTCAGCGCCGGTGCATGGTTTCAGGATGCCATGTTAGGAATCAAACACCTTACAAGTTGGAACAGATCAGCCATCATCACCGATAACGATAATATAGCCCGGTTCACAGAACTGTTCAGCAAAATTATGCCCGGAGAATTTAAAGCGTTTTCCCACGGGATGAAAGAAGAGGCTATTGACTGGGTTTCCGGAATCAACCAATTAAAAAATAATTCAGATGTCAACTAAAAATTTAATGAGCAAGGAGGCAATCGCCAAATTGAAAGAGCTCTCTGAAAAAGCGCGCACCTGCATGTTTATGACAGATTTAAAACACCAGCCAGTAACCTGTCGGCCTATGAGTTTAAATGAATGCGATGAACAAGGAAACTTATGGTTCATCAGCAGTAGCAGCAGCAATAAAAATTTCGAGATCGGTCAAGACGATAATGTTCAATTGATCTTTATGAACAACGGTGACTCAGAGTACCTTAGTATTTACGGTAAGGCGGAAATATTCACCGACAAGAGTATAATAGATGATAAATGGACGGTGTTTGCAAAGCCATGGTTCAAGGAAGGAAAGGATGATCCGGATGTGTCGGTGATACGGGTAATTCCTGATGAAAGCTATTACTGGGATACTAAAGCCGGCAAATTCATTTCCATGTTAAGCTTTGCTGCAGCTGCCATTACGGGAAAGGAAACAGACAATAGTGATGGCATCGAAGGCAAGCTAAACATTTGATTTAAGAAGCAGGCCATGGCACTCATTGAATTTACCGATAAAGGATTGTATTGTGCCAAAGGAAACTTTTACATCGACCCATGGAAGCCGGTTTCAAGGGCTTTAATCACACATGCACACAGTGATCATGCGCGGTTTGGCAGCACATCATATCTTTTTCATGAGGATAGTCTGCCGGTTATGAAGCTTCGGCTGGGAGAGCAAAATCAATTTCAAACGACAGGCTGGAATACACCCATCTACGAGAACGGAGTAAAAGTAACCTTTCATCCGGCCGGCCACGTGATAGGTTCTGCGCAGATAAGGGTTGAATACAATGGTGAAACCTGGGTGGTAAGTGGTGATTACAAAACGTCGAATGACGGACTTAGCGGAATTTTTGAGCCCGTGAAATGCAATTTTTTTATCACCGAATCAACCTTTGGTTTGCCAATATACAAATGGCAACGGCAGGAAGTTCTTTACGGGCAAATATGCAACTGGATCCGCAAAAACCGGGAAGATGGCAAAAGCAGTTTGCTTTTGGCATATAGTCTCGGGAAGGCGCAGCGTATAGCCGATGCCGTTAGTGCCGTAACCGATGAGATATTTGTTCACGGAGCGGTATGGAATGTGCATGAAGCGTTGAGGGCTGCAGGCCACCACCTTCCTTCCGTAAGAAAGGTTACTCCTGATTTGAGCAAAGACGATCTGAAAGGCGCTGTAGTGATCGCACCGGGGAGCGCTGCAGGCACACCCTGGGCAAAACGGTTCGGAGCCCTTTCGCTTGGAATATGCAGCGGATGGATGCAGGTTCGGGGCAATGTGCGAAGGAATAATGCTGATATGGGTTTTGTAATAAGCGACCATGCAGATTGGGAAGGATTGATTGCAACAGTAAAAGCTACCGGCGCGGAAAAAGTCTACGTGACCCACGGTTTCCAATCTGCCTTCAGCCGCTATCTCAATGAAATCGGAATTGAATCAGCTGAAGTTAAAACCAGATTCGGCGAGGAAGATGAGAGCGAAAAAGTTCTTGAATTAAAAGAGGAGGAGACATGAAACAGTTTTCAGACCTCATTTATTCTTTGGGAACTTCTACGAAAACGAACGACAAGCTCAAGGCTCTGATCAGTTATTTTGAAACAGCAAATGATAAGGACAAAGTTTGGGCGATCGCTTTATTCAGTGGACGCCGGCCGAAACGTTCTGTTTCTTCAGCGCAACTGCGATTGTGGACGGCATCTCAAACTAACCTTCCTTCGTGGCTCTTTGATGAATGTTATCACACGGTTGGCGATCTCTCGGAAACAATTGCTTTACTTGTCGGGGAAAAGGACGCTGCATCAACTTCTGACCTTCCTCTTCATTATTATATTGAGAAACTCGAGGCGCTTAAAAATGCAGGTGAAAATGATAAAAAATCCTTCGTTGAAGACAGCTGGAAAACCCTTGCCAATGACCGGTCGATATTTGTTTTTAATAAATTATTCTCAGCCACTTTCAGAATCGGCGTTTCTCAACAGCTGATGATGCGGGCGCTGGCAGCCGTTACAGGTTTCGAACCGCAAAAGGTGGCGCACCTTATCGCAGGCAAATGGGATCCGTCAACTATTACCTTCCACGAGTTGCTTGATCGCGATTCCGCAACATTTGATGTTTCCAGGCCCTACCCTTTTTTTCTTGCTTATCCGCTTGAAGGAGAACCTTCGCAACTAGGCGAATTAAATGACTGGCAGTGCGAATGGAAGTGGGATGGCATTCGCGGACAAATTGTAAAACGGGCAGGATCTCTTTTTGTGTGGAGCCGCGGTGAGGAACTCATGACAGATCGCTTTCCTGAATTTGCCGCGCTTAACAAACTCCCAGACGGCACTGTGCTTGATGGCGAAATACTGTCTGCCGAAAATGGTTCGCCCCTTCCCTTTGCCCTCTTGCAAAAACGAATAGGCCGCCTTAATCTTTCTAAAAAGATAATGCAGGAAGCGCCGGTAGCATTTTTCGCATATGATCTTCTGGAAGTACATGGAAAAGATATCAGAGAGGAGCCTTTGATTTTTCGTAGACATCATTTGAAGGAGATCATTGACAATATCTCCTTACCGATCCTGTCAATGTCACCTTCTCTTGAAATCTCTTCATGGGAAGAACTCGCGGCACTTCGGAAAGTGAGCCGGGAAAACAATGCTGAGGGCTTCATGCTTAAGCACCGCAACTCCGCTTATCTCGCCGGTCGTAAACGCGGAGGATGGTGGAAATGGAAGATAGATCCACTTACGATTGATGCCGTGCTGGTTTATGCTCAAAAAGGAAGCGGTAAAAGAAGTTCACTTTACACTGACTATACCTTTGCTGTAAAAGATGGAGATACCCTGGTTCCTTTTGCGAAAGCTTACTCAGGCCTTACTGACAAAGAGATTGCGCAGGTTGATAATTTTGTGAAACGTCATGCGATAGAAAAGTTCGGACCTGTTAGAACCGTAAAGCCGGAACTCGTTTTTGAAATCGCCTTCGAAGGAATAAGCAGAAGCAATCGTCATAAAAGCGGGGTTGCAATCAGGTTTCCGCGTATTAACCGGTGGCGAACAGATAAACCCGCATCCGAAATAAATACGCTGAGCGATTTGAAAGCCATGCTCAGTGAATTCGGGAATGAATGATTTCATGTTTCATGCTTGGTATCCCGAAATATCCATTATACATTTATTGAAATTTTTGCGAATGAAGTTCATTGTATTGATCCTCGCATTATTTAGTACTGATCATTTGCTGGCGCAATCGCTGGCGGGCAGATGGTCAGGATATTACACATTTGATGTTCCAAAGGAAATGCTTTTGGAAATCGAACAATCTCTTGAAAATTTCCGGCAGAGGTCCGATTCCGAAAAAGCAGGACAAATCAGGTTAGATAAAATAACCGCAGACACCAAAGCGATGAACAAAAATATTCCCGCTAATTCCGGCGTAACGATCGGGCCGGCAAGAACCAAAAGCATTTCAGGAAACCGGATAGTGCAGGTTGAAACTCCAAAAACTTTATTTCAGGTGAATTGTATACAGAATTCTGACGGGAGTTATGACTTTATGAGTTATACAGGACCTCCTGTTTCTCAGTGGACCAGGATGGAATATGAAATTTTAGGAAAGGACTCTCTTTTCCTCATTGAAGTTGGAAATCCCGGAGAAAATGAAGTGATGTTTCAAAAGATGCTTCTTCATATTACCTGGACTAAAACAAAAAGATCTCAGGTGATGAAAATGAAAGGACCATGGTATAATTTAAACGGTAGCACACCACAAGGGGAAATTGTCCTTTTTCACGAGAAAAAGATAACCAGAAAACGCAAGTAGAATGAATTTCCATTATTTAGCTACCGACCGGATGAATTTACGGTTACTAACACCCGAAGTTTATGAGTTTGTTTTTGAAAATTATAATGAAGGTCAGTTGCTGCAATTTTTCGGTACAGAAGAAAACTATCAAAGAGAAATGGCACGATTTGAAAAAGGTGTTTCTACATTCAACCGATCCTTTGCGAACTTTCAGATGATTGAAAAAACCGGTGACCATATCATTGGGTGGTGCGGATTCCATACCTGGGCCGTCGATCACTTTCGTGCAGAAATTGGTTACAGCATGGCCGGTGAAGAATTAATGAATAAGGGTTTCATGTCGGAAGCTTTAGCTGCGGTACTTAACTATGGCTTTAATGAAATGAAACTCCATCGGGTTGAAGCCTTAGTGGCAGAATACAACATTCCTTCTGTAGCGCTGCTTAGAAAAAATAATTTCGTAAGAGAAGGCGTGTTGCGCGAACACTATTTGGTGGATGGGGTTTTTGAAGAGTCTGTTATATACTCACTTCTTGTTTCAGAATATAGATCATGAGCATTCATCATTTTAAAATAAATATATGCTGGACCGGGAACACCGGCACCGGAACAAGTGGTTATAGAGAATATGAACGCAGCCATGATATTTCCTCCGAAGGAAAAGCACCCATAAAGGCATCTTCCGACCCGGCGTTTCGCGGAGACAAAACCATGTACAACCCCGAAGAGCTCCTGGTTGCCTCACTTTCATCATGTCACATGCTGTGGTTTCTCCACCTCTATGCAGATGAGGGAGTTATCGTTACTCACTATATTGATGATCCGTTGGGTGTTATGGAAGACGGAAACAACTCCTCGCCCGGACGCTTTCAAAAGGTGATCCTCAGGCCGAAGGTTTTGGTGAAACGTCCCGAAGATCAACCGAAACTTGATGGAATCCACCACGAAGCTCACCGCCTGTGTTTCATTGCTAATTCGGTTAATTTTGAGGTGGAAGTGGCTCCCGAAAAAAAATCTAAATAACTCACCTTCCAGAAACATATGAAATCTTTGCTTTACAAAATTCGTTAAAGGCATCTTCGTTTATCGCAGTTGCGGAGGTCTGATCTACCACTTCCTGAAACAGTTTGTTGCTCTTAAAATCCAGCGTGAGCATTCCATCTTTCAACATGCATGAATTCAACTTATTCCAGGAATGAAAATTATTCCACACCATTCGTATTTTAATTCCTTTTTCAGAAATATGCAGGTATGGTTTTTTCCGTATAAGAAAGCCCATAAGGGCCATTAGCAACATCAGAATTGCC
The DNA here is from genome assembly GCA_023433345.1 of Bacteroidota bacterium. GTDB lineage: Bacteria > Bacteroidota > Bacteroidia > Chitinophagales > Chitinophagaceae > Ferruginibacter. The sequence goes on from JAEZDA010000057.1 coordinate 19,428, forward strand.
GGTATCCACTTCCCAAGAATTAACAGAACTACTGCGCATGCAGAAAGACCGAAGTCTATCCAATAATACTTTGCTTTCCTATTGGGCAGCATCAATACAAATTCCATGTCAGCGATTCGATGCAATTAAGAGATTACAGAGCTTGTAAAGTACCCGGGCCCCAACATTTTCATCCCATTCATTATGACTCACGCCAACTTCATTAAGATCAAAGGAAACTATGCGTCTGCCACTCTTCAAAACGCTTTTCAGCAGATAAAATATCTGCTCCGTTTGAAACCCGCCCTGTACCGGTGTTCCTGTGCGTGGGCAGAGGCTTGGATCCAAACCATCTATATCGAAGCTTAAATGCACCTGTTGCGGAAGCGCGTTAACGATATCGTGAACGATCATCTTCCATGACTCACCCTCATAAGAACGTTCTTTGATCTGCTGATCGAAAAGCGTATACACCCTACCGTTACTATTCTGTATATAATCAAGTTCTTCCTCGCAGAAATCGCGAATCCCAACCTGCACAAGTCGCTTAATGGCAGGTATTTCCTCCAGTGCATTATACATGATCGAAGCATGGGAGTAAATGAAACCCTCATACGCCTTTCTCAGATCGCAATGCGCATCGATTTGCAAAATTCCAATCTCGCCGAATTTCTCACCCACGGCCTTAAAAAATCCTAATGGAGTACTGTGGTCGCCTCCAAGTAATGCAACCAATTTTCCCTGGTTCAGCAGTTTTGAAGTTTGTTGATATACCCAATCGTTCAAAAAAACACTTCCGGTATTAATATCCCTGAGAGTTTTTTGCATGAATTTATTATCCTCCACCTTTTCGCCCTGGGATATATAGTTGATATATAATTCTGCTTCCTTTCTTAAGAAATCACTTTTTGTGAGAATTTTCTGGTCAGGTTGACGCATATAATAACCTTCCTTCCATGCATCTTTTACATCGGGATCGAACAGGTCTACCTGGAGGCTCGCTTTAAAAAGATGATCGGGAGCCCGGGCTGTACCGGCGTTGTAGCTTACCGTTACTTCCCAGGGTACGGGCAGAATAACCAACCTTGCTTCCTCTTCCGAAAATGGCAGTCCGAAAATGTTGTTGTTAGGGTTCCCTACTGAGTTTGGATCAAATTGAGAAAGATCGACCATATTTCAAATATTAAAGGTTGCAAAGATAGGTTGCGTAAGGTGTTAAAATCCCTTTAACAAAACTTACATCACGGCTTAATTGACCTACCTTTGCGCTGCCATTAAAAACGAGGGAAAATGAAGAAAACCAGCATCATAATTCTAGTTGGAATTGCTGTTCTGATTGCCGCACTCCTTGCCTATTCTGTTGACTTTTCCACCTATGACACCATCGATTCAGCCCGGAAAAAGGAAGGCAAATTTGTTCATCTCATTGCAAAGGTTGACTTAAGCAAACCCATAGAATATGATCCGGCAAAAAACCCTAATTATCTTGCCTTTCACGCAGTTGACAGCCTGGGAGGAACAACTAAAGTAATTTATCGCAACAGTAAACCGACCGATCTTGAAAAGAGCGAACGTATTGTTATGAAAGGGAATATGGAGGATGGTCATTTTGAATGTAAGGACATACTTCTCAAATGCCCGAGTAAATACAAGGACGATAAGGAACAGCTCCAGAAAAGTGTGAGCGAACAAGGATACTGATTGAACCACCAAACTAACTGAGTAATGAAATTTCTTGGAGAGAACCTGTGGCCCGGTCAACTGGGTCATTTCTTTATTATACTTGCCTTCGTCGCTTCCCTTATTTCATCCATTTCTTATTTCCTTTCGTCGAAGAATATTGGATCTGTAGAAAGCAATAAATGGCGCTCACTTGCACGTGGAGCATTCTTCACCCAGGTGGCCAGTGTGCTGATCGTTTTTTCACTCATTTATTACATATGTTCAAATCATCTTTATGAATATATGTATGCTTATAAGCATGCAAGTAAAGAGCTCGAGCCGAAATACCTGCTTGCCTGCATTTGGGAGGGCCAGGAAGGAAGCTTTTTGCTTTGGGCCATCTGCCATAGTATCCTGGGCTCGATACTGATCTTCCGTGCGAAAGAATGGGAGGCGCCTGTAATGACCGTTGTTACGCTTGCACAATTCTTCCTGTTTATGATGGTGCTTGGTATTTATATATCCGAGGTCAGAATTGGAAACAGTCCCTTTGTACTTACGCGAAACGAGATCAATGCACCCATCTTCAACCAGGCCAACTATCTGAATTTTATTCAGGACGGAATGGGGTTGAATGTTTTACTGCGTAACTATTGGATGGTGATCCATCCGCCTGTTCTTTTTTTAGGCTTCGCATCAACACTCATTCCTTTCGGCTATGCATTTGCGGGTATTTGTACGCGTAACTACGGAGGATGGATAAAACCGGTTATGCCATGGGCACTCTTTGGGGCCTGCGTGTTAGGTGCCGGGATAATGATGGGTGGCAAATGGGCTTACGAATCACTGAGTTTTGGAGGCTACTGGGCCTGGGACCCGGTAGAGAATGCATCTCTTGTTCCATGGCTTATTCTCATAGCCGGCATTCATACGATGCTCATCTATAAAGCTACCGGTAGATCTTTGCGTGCAAGCTTTCTTTTTTCCTTCCTTTCGTTTTCATTCGTACTCTATTCTACCTTTCTTACGCGCACGGGCATTTTAGGAGATGCATCTGTGCATGCATTCACTGAAGCGGGAAGTGCGATTAATATCATGATCAAAATCTTCCTTTTCGGTTTTGCAGGGCTTGGGATGTTCTTGTTTTTTAAACATTACAAACGAATTCCGACAATTCACACCGAAGAGGCAACCAATAGCAGGGAATTCTGGATGTTTATAGGGTCAATAGTATTCTTCCTCTCTGCAATTTTCATTATCACAATAACATCGATCCCGGTCTATAATAAGATCCCCGTATTGAAGGACCTGATCATTAAATTCTACGGCGGACCAATGGCAATGCCTGAAGACCCTGAATTCCTTTATAATAAAGTGATGGTGCTTGTAGGTTTCATACTCGGCATGCTTACGGCAATTGCGCAATATTTCAAATACAAAAAATCAGACAGTAAAACGGTTCTAAAAAATATCGCACCTCCAACATTGATCGCGGCCTTATTAACCGCCACGATCGCTTTCGTGTACCCGTTCACGTTTTACAAGCATGGTATAGGTTTTTTGATCGCCATCTACCTGGCCTTTTTCGCCGCAGTATATGCTGTTGTGGCGAACGCGATGTATATATTCACCGCTCAGAAAGGAAAGATAAAACTGGCTGGCGGCTCTATCGCACATGCAGGTTTTGCCCTAATGATAGTGGGAATGCTCATTTCGAGCAGTAATAAACAAGTGATCAGCAGCAGCCTCGTTAACGGAATTACTTTTCCCAGTTCCAGCAAAGATCCTATGACCAAGGAGGTTGACGACCCGCAGGAAAATCTTACTCTCATCCGCCAGGTTCCTACGAAGATGGCCAACTACGAGGTAACCTATCTCCATGACTCTGCAGGGCATGAAACAGGTCGTAAATTCTATCAACTTCAGTTCAACAAAAAAGATCCTGCTTCTAAGGAAGTGAAAGAAACATTCAGGCTTCAACCTGATGTATACCTCATGAAGGACAACAACATGAGCAGTAATCCTGACACGAGAACCTATCTAACGAAGGATATTTTCACCTATGTTTCTTTCGCATTGAAAAACCAACAGGAAGAAGATACGACCGCGTTCCGCGAAATCGTGCTTTCTATTAAGGACACTGCCTACCTGAACAAAGGATATTTTGTTCTGAATGAGGTGATGAAAAATCCGTCAAACGGAAAGTTCAATTACACACCCAACGACGTGGCACTGGTTGCTGATATTACCGTTGTAAGCAAGGACACCGTTCGCTACAGCGCGATGCCCGCAATAGAGGTGGATGGGAATCATCTTCATCATATTGATGATACGGTTTATGCTCAGAACCTTTATGTAAGATTCAACGGAATTTCCGAAGATCATAAAATAAGGATCGGCGTGAAAGAATCGGACCGCCTTATTGATTTTGTTACGGTAAAAACCTTTGTATTTCCCTATATCAACTTTGTGTGGCTGGGGATTGTAATTATGTGTATCGGGCTCACAATGAGCATGATTCAGCGCGCAAATATGAAACGCCTGCCAGCGGCAATAGTTTTTTCCGCAATCAGCATAGGATTGTTTTACATGTTCCTTCTCGCCAATAATTAAATTCGCCGGGTTACATTTAAGTTTTTCTTGTATTAAGGGATGCTTAAATAGATTAAATTTACTGTGATGAGGGCCTTACGATCAAAACTTCTGACACTGCTTTCCATGGCTTTCCTGCTGGGCGGAGTTGAAGCATATGCCCAATCTTCAAATGATACGATCCTCGTTGCCATGGTTGTTCACAATGGGGATACCATGGAGGCGAAAACGCTTGAAAATGTTTGGTTGTATGGCCGAATGACCGAGGCCCAACGCCGCAATGCAGCTAAATATAACAGGCTGAGGAATGCAGTTTACGTAACCTATCCTTACGCTCGCAGGGCCGGTGCAATTATGAACGACATCAATGAAAAGATGGAGCACATAACGGCAAAGCACAAACGCAAAGACTACATTAAATCCCGTGAAAAGGAATTAAAAAAGGAATTTTCAGACCCGATAACAAATTTGTCGGTTTACCAGGGCAAGGTTTTGATGAAACTGATCAACCGGGAAACCGGTAACGATTGTTATGAAATAATTAAAGAATATAAAGGCGGATTAACTGCCCGTTTTTATCAAACAGTTGCTTTCTTTTTCAACAGTAACCTTAAGCAGAGCTATGATGCGGATACTGATGATGCTGCAATAGAATCAATCGTGCGCGAAGTGCAGCGCATGTATGGGTATAATGAAACCCGGAAAGTGGCAAAGCTGTAAAAAAATTCACACTTCTTTTATTTTCCCTTGTCACCTTCTCTCCCGCTGAATTTTATTCACCGATGGGAATAACTCGCACCGTAAAACCCTTCTTTTGGAGCTTAAAATGCTTAAAATTGAAGTACCTTGCAGGAAATTTATCCTCGAACTGGTATGAAGCTGGACCTTCTCGCTTTTGGTGTGCACCCTGATGATGTTGAACTGAGCTGTAGCGGGGTGCTACTTTTGGAAAATATGAGGGGAAAACTAACCGGAGTTGTTGATCTTACCCGTGGAGAATTAGGTACACGGGGAACCGCAGAAACCAGGGATGAAGAAGCAATTGTTTCGGCAGGAATTTTGGGTCTTTCTGTGCGGGAAAATCTGGGCATGAAAGATGGTTTCTTCAGAAATGATGAAGAACATCAAAGGAGAGTTATAACCGCAATAAGGAAGTATCGCCCTGAAATAATATTTTGCAATGCTACGGAAGACAGGCACCCTGATCATGGCCGAAGCTCATCGCTTGTTGAGGATGCTGCTTTTCTATCCGGGCTTGTAAAAATTGAAACATTGGAGAGTGGTTCGCAGCAGGAACCGTGGAAACCGAAATATGTTTTTCATTATATTCAGGACAGGTATATTGAGCCTGATTTTGTAGTTGATATTTCTGAAGTGTTTGAAAAAAAACTGGAAGCGATTCGGGCTTTTAAAACACAGTTTCATCAGGAAGGAATGGAAGGTCCTCAGACATATATAAGCACGCCCGATTTTTTAGACAGCATCATTTACCGTGCAAAAATGTTTGGGAAAATGATCGGAGTGAAATATGCTGAAGGATTTATTTCGAAAAAAATGATCGGCCTGGAAAATCTTGACGGGTTGGTCTTAAAAATCACATAATTCTATGGTTACGCCAAAATTTGTAAACGTGAAAGGGTCGAACTTTCACCAGGAGCTTAAAAAAAGAGTTGCCCAGTATTTCCGGGACAATAACAAACTGAGCACGGGGAACGCCTCTCTGTATGCCAAAGCGATAATTCTTTTTGCAGGTTATCTTTTTTTATATGTTCACCTTGTATTCTTTACGCCGATAACCTGGATCGCAATTTTGGAATGCATATTAATGGGCGGATTAACGGCTGCAATTGGTTTTAATGTGATGCATGATGGTTCTCACGGAAGCTTCAGCAACAGCAAAATGGCCAACAGGCTTGCCAGTTTTTCCATTAATATTCTCGGAGCAAGTGGTATAATGTGGCATCAGAAACATAATATCATCCATCATACTTATACTAATATTGATGGTGTTGATGATGATATTGAAATCAAACCTCTGCTTCGTATGTGTCGTACGCAGAAGAAATATTGGATCCACCGGTTCCAGCACATCTATGTTTGGTTCCTTTACACTTTGTTACTGATAGTGTGGCTGTTCGTTTCAGATTATACGAAGTATTTCCGTAAAAAAGTTGGAGATGTTCCCATCAAGAAACTATCGGCATTCGAACATTTTGCTTTTTGGGCGGCAAAGATCGGGTATGCAATTATGATGATCGGTTTGCCAATATATATGGTAGGCTTTCTGCCATGGCTTGTAGGGTTTCTTGTGATGACGCTCTTTTCAGGGTTTGTGCTGAGTATCGTTTTTCAACTTGCTCACACGGTTGAAGAAACCGCGTTTCCGGTACCGGAAGGTGATACCAATAAAGTTGAGAATGAATGGGCCATACATCAGTTGGAAACCACTGCTAATTTTGCCACGCGAAATAAGGTGATCTGCTGGCTTGTTGGAGGATTGAATTTTCAAATTGAGCACCATTTATTTCCTAAGATATCCCACATACATTATCCTGCTATCAGCAAGATCATTAAACAAACCTGCCAGGAATTCAACATAAAATATATTGAATACAGGAAAATGAGACATGCCATCGCTTCTCATACGTCCCATTTGAAACGGATGGGCCGTTTAGACTAAACAGATTCACCCCGTTTTAAACGGGGTTTTTTATTGGAAGCAATTCATAACGTATTTTTGAGGCAACTGCAATTTTATGACAGAAGAGAAAAGTTTAAATTTTATTGAAGAAATTATTGAAGACGACCTTGCAACGGGAAAATATAAAACAATAATTACGCGCTTTCCACCGGAACCGAACGGTTATCTGCATATCGGGCACGCTAAAAGCATCACGCTAAATTTTTCACTCGCTAAGAAATATGGCGGACAAACAAACCTCCGCTTCGATGATACCAACCCCGTAACGGAGGAAACAGAATACGTGGAGAGTATCAAAGATGATATACGATGGCTGGGATACAACTGGACCAACGAATTTTATGCGTCAGATTACTTCGACAAACTTTTTGAATTTGCTCAGGATCTTATAAGGAAAGGA
>JAEZDA010000107.1 GCA_023433345.1 Bacteroidota bacterium
TGTAAACTCCGGCTTGCAACCTGCACAACTGAATAAAACCTGGTGAAATAATGCAGGGCTGAACAGGAGCTGTTGATGGAACTAATGCTGAGTCTGTCCGAACATCTAAAGGGTAAACCTGTGCCCACCTGCCAACGGAATTTATTTCAACGTAAGATTCCCTAACCGTTTTAAAAATGTAATACATCACGCGGTTACGGCTTGAGTTGCATGGAAGTAACGGATGTTCTGAAAGCAAGGTATCAACCAGGCAGCTGAGGTATTCAGTTGGTGTTCTAAAGATTCTGGAAGTGATTGGATAAAGCTGATTGGAAGTTGCGAAGTCGATTAGATATGGCTCGCCTGCCGAATTTACCGCAGCTTTATGCGGGCGATTATATTTTGGACCCACACATTTTTTATGCACTTTCAACCGCAGGCGGTTGGTCACTCCAACATAACTGCCGTACTGTGATGACAGTTCATTTAAATGCTTTAAAGGTTCTTCGAAAGTAGGGCCGCTGCCATAAGAAACGATAGTGTACCATCCCGGTAGCAAGGGTTCGCAAGGCTTGGTATTAAGGCATAAAGCGGAATAAAATCCTTCCCGCATTTCTAATACGTGCAAACTATCAAGGCCTTCCGACGCCCTTCCCGAAAAAAGACTCTGGTAGCCTCCGCTGTTACACCCCTCCCTGCTCCGGCAAATTTGCACTGCAGAAGTATCGCTGAGGTAAAATTCACGATAAATTGCCTTGGTTGCGAAATGAGTAAGGGTCCAGTTTGGAGGATCATAACCATCTATTGAAACAGCATTATCGGTGCAGGTAAAGATGTCTAAATCAGTAAGCAATGTATCAGTTCTTAATGCCGCAAGTGTAGAGATCACATCTCCAAGATCTTCAGCATGGGCAGGGTTTCCATACTTTGATCTGCGGGTGTCGAATTCTATAACCGGTTGATTGTCGCCGATTGATTGCGAACCGGTGGTGAGTGAAGCAAGTGTATACGTGCCGGGAACAAGACAAAATTTATCAACTTCACATGTACTGAAATTCCGGCATCCGCCCACTGGTACAAGACCTTGTATTATTTCAGGATATGAATTTGCTCCTTGCGCAGCTGAAAAAGAACTTGCATCACCGCTGTAGAGAATATAATTCACATTTCCGCCGCCAAGGGTTCCATCATAAGCAATTTTGGCAAAGCCACTGTCTGCCCGCCCATCTCCATCTGCATCTCCGATCACAAACTGCCGGTAGATGGCTTTATCCGGGTTTGGCAAGCAAAAGGATCCGGATGCTGGAGGCGGCAGAACAGTACTACTGCAACCGTAATTGTCGGCGTCCATCGTATATGCTATACCGTTAGAAAGAGGTTGCATGGTTCCCCCGACTGCATTGATAGCACCAAAATTTGAGGGAGATGAAAGCGAAAACTGGTTGATATGATTTATGCTGCTTGCAAAAAAACTAACGTTCAATTGTCTTCCAAGATTTGTGAAGAGACAACTGTCTGCAGGTGAACAGGGCAAGTTTTGCCGTAAGTAAATTTCTCTTAAAGAGTCAGATCCAGAAACCTGCAAAGTGTAGGTGCCGGGTGGAAGGCAGTTCAAACTCAGGAAACCCAGGGAATCGGCCAGCAGGTTTGATGTATCAAATTGCAGACAATTATTTACCGGCGGGGCTTTGTACAAACGCATCAGCAGTGGCCGGTCACAGGGAGCGAACGCCGAAATGTCAAGGTTGAGGGCAGTTTGCGATGTGAATGAGAAAAAAGTGCTCAGGTTAAAATTTCTTCCAAAGGCGTTTATACCCTGGGCTGGTGTTATATTCTGGCATGCGTTTGAAGAGTGACGACTGTTACATGCAAACCGATCAGTGAAGTTAGAAAATGTGCCTTCAGGCGAAGAAGGAAGATCACCGATATTGTTAGCGGTCATCCGGGAAATTTCAGGAACAGGTCCATTAGTTAGCCCGCTGCCGGTGTTTGTAAGAATTATCTGAACCTCACCGGCAAAATCATTGTGATGTATTAACTGCAAAGTGTATTCAGCAGATGGTGATAATTCGTCGCATGTGTATATCCGGTAACCTGGTATTGCACCGTCTGTTGTTATGCTTTCGCAATCATGAACCGGAACCAGTGATGATAAAGGAGTGGTAGTTGAATTACCGCGATATAGCCGATAGCCTATTATTGCGGAACCACCCCCGAAGGAACATGAAGTTGATTTTAACATCAACGTCAGAAAATCGAAATGGGAAAGTAATCTGAATGTATGCCATGTGCTTTTTGTAAATTCAGAAGCATTAGGTAAAGACGAACAAAGTTCCGCTGCAGTGTTAAGAGAGTGACAACTTACATCGAAGCTGTCTTCCCTGCTGCCAATAAAAGGAATGAAGCCAAGTTGCTGGGCATCTCCGGGATTATCAAAAAGGAATCCGGTTGCATCAATGCTAAGGTGAACAAAAACTTCTGAGTTCACCGCAGCGTTAGAAGTGACCTGTACCAAATATTCTCCTTTGTCCACACATCCATGCCCTGTAATGCCGAAGTCTGCAATAGGAGAAAATTTACTGTATAAATCGCTGGCCCCCGGCAAACACGAAGATCTCCTGTAAATTGTAAAGCCAACGTTTCCTGGTAGAATGATTGGATTCGGTTGGCCGAGCCTCACCAAAATCCGCCTCGCTGTGGGAATTGTGAATTTAAACCAGATAGATTTTTCAGTGAGACCTGCACTATCGATCGATGAAGCAAAATACTCGGCAGGTTGTACCGTAGCCCCTGCAAGTGAAATCGTATCAGAAAAAAAATCGCCCGTAGCAAAACCGGAATCACCGATAACTATCTGCGATGCATTGGTACACAGGTCCTGGCCCTTTGCAAAGCAAAAGCAGAAAAGCAGAGCAGACAGGAAAAAGGTCTTCATAATTCATCAGTAATATAATAAAAATGTATAAGCTCTCTGAAAGGTTTCTTAGGAATTATAAACCAGTCTTACTGTTAAATGACATTCACGTAGAATTGCTTTGCTGTAATTTTAAGGAATGAAACGATCTCTATTAATTTTGGCTGCGGCTTTATCAACCGCAAGTTCGTTCGCGCAAGGATATACCATGGTTGATTCCACGATCGCCGCAATTGGCAGCCTGGACAGCCTGAATGTTGCAAAGATATCAGACACACTTACCAGCCAGTTTTCGGACAGGGAGCAAAAGGCCAGGGCAATATTTTATTGGATCGCAAATAACATTGAGCCCGATCTCCGGGCTTCAAAAAGTAATGATAACAAGAAGACTTTGCCGGAGGAAGTGATCATGGCAAGAAAAACCACTCCTCTCGGTTTTGCGAACCTTGTACAGGAGATGTTATCACGTGCCAATATTCGTTGCCTTACAGTTGACGGATATACAAAAAGAAATTCGGGCAACATCGGAGACCCTCCAGACGAACCTAATCATGCATGGAATGTTGTGCAACTGGGTCAAAGCGCAGATCAATGGTATTATGTAGATGCCTTTCTTGCCACCGGCTCTATAGATTCAAGGTATACGAAGTTCATCAAAAAATTCACCGGCGAATATTTCTTCACTGATCGTGCGGTATTCAACCTTCAGCATTATCCTGACAACAACGCCTGGCTTTTTGGTCCGGGCGCCAAATCATTGAAAGAATTTTACAATCAGCCAGTTCTTTATCCGGCCGGGGCAGCCTTAGGTATCCATCTTATCGAGCCAATGACCGGCATCATAAAAACAAAACTTAAGAATCCGGTTTCATTTTCATTTCGACTTACTGCGACCACTGAGCCACAACAGGTATATATTGTAACGGGCGACGAAAGAAAGCCCGACGCTCCCCTTCCGGTAAAATTTTCCTACTCTGGCGGACTCATCTCTTTCTCCCACCAGTTTAAACGTGACGATGAATATCCGGTAAGGGTGGTAATTGATGGTAATGTAGCGTTGGAATATATTGCAGTAGTACAGGAATAAGGCTGGAACAAATTTAGCCTGATGTTTGCATTCTCTCTTTATAAACTGAAGTGAAGACATCGCGGAAGCCAATTTTTATCCTAATCATTGCAAGCCTCATTGGCGCCCTCCTGTATTGGCAGTTCAACAAAAAACAGATCATACGGCAAGCTATTCAATCAGCGGTTGAAAAAGGCAGCGACAGCCTTTATTCCATTCGATATGATAGCTCTTCTATCGATGAAGTTGCAGGTAATGCAGTTTTTTATAATTTAAGACTTCAAAGCGATTCCTTATACAGCCTTCTTAAGAGTGATTCGTTGGCGCTTATGTCTGCCATCATTAGCATTTGGGTGCCTAAACTTGAAGTACGCGGGGTGAACGTTGCCGGGCTCATTAGCGGAAATAAAATCGAAGCAAATGAAATTCAAATTGAAAGACCCAATGTTCACATCATATTACCGCCAGGAGACTCCGTTCGTTTAAATGCTGAGGATAGCTTAAAATTATATGAGCGAATCACCGGCGGTTTCAAACTGATCTCTTCCGGATTGATCTCCTTGCGGGACGGTTCTCTGAGCATTTCAAATGGTTCTGAAGTTGCACATACCAACATCAAGGGAATCAACCTGAATATTTCTAACCTGAAGATAGACAGCACTAAAAATTACAACAACCTCGTAAGCTATTTCGTTAACGAAATGGAGAGCCGGGTAGATTCTGTGATCCTGCTTTCAAAAAACTCATCCCGCATAATACGAATTGCAGGAATAAATTACAGCGCGATAAAAAAATTCGTGAAGGTGGAGAGATATGTTGAATCTGACAACACACTGAAAAATATACATTCTGACATTCGCCATACCGGCTTCTCCAACCTTTCTACGGCAGACTTCATACAACGCAGGGAAATTTCGGCAGACACATTTTACTCATCGGGAGGAAAGATCCAAATAGAAATTGACAAAAGCGGCGGTACAAAAGACCTTCGAAAACAGATAACCATCAACAATGAATACTTCAACAAGGTTCACATCAGGAATATCAGTTTTGGGAAGGCAGACGTGAGCGTAATTGAAAGTAAAAGCAAAAAGGAAATTGCAGAAATAAAGGGTTTAAGCCTGAGGGCTTCAGGAATCGATGCCATCAATTTCAACTTCAATATACCCTGGGTGCTTGAAAACAGCAACTGGGTTATTGCCGGAGACAGGATAATTGTTCCCCAAAAGAATGCTGACTATAAAACCGAGATCGGGAAGTTCGTTATGAATAAGCTCAACGCCACGGTGACGGTTGAAAGTGTAAAACTGAACCCGGTTGATACAGATGAACAGTTCATGCGAAAGCAAAAACACCAGAAAGATCATTACCGGATATCGTTGGTAGATCTTCAGATGACCGGCGTAAGGTTTAACGAATTTCTTAATCAGACGATCACGGCCGAAACTGCCCGGGTTCAGCCTGACCTTTACATTTATAATGATCGAACTCTTCCGCCCGACGTATCGTCTAAGGTTGGAAAATATCCCCAGCAGATGCTGCAAAAGCTTCCTGTACCGATCAGTATTGATCGCCTGAACATTCGAAAAGGAAAAGTGGTGTATCGTGAAAAGGGCGCAATCTCCAAAAAATCAGGTGATGTGATCTTCACAGGTATTAATGCAACGGTAAATAATTTCTCAAATACAAATAAAAAAGAGATGGTGTTAAATGCAGAGGCTTCCTTCCTTGGCATTGCCTCTTTAAAAACACAATGGCGTTTCCCTATGCATCTTAAAAACGGCAGTTTTTTCATCACCGCAACCATTAATAAGGCCGATGCTAGAAAATTCACCAAGGTGACTGAACCGCTTGGAATGGCCCAGATAAAAAGTGGCAAGCTTAACAAATTCGAATTGGATATGAAGGGAGACGATTATGGTTCTGCAGGTTCAGCAAAAGTTTTATATAAAGACCTTAACATCACTTACCTCGAAGAGCCAAAAGGAAATGACACTATCAACAAAAAGAACCTGCTCACATTTTTTGCAAACATTTTTACGAAGGATGCTAATCCGTCTAATGGAAAAACGAGAATCAACTCTGTTGGAATTCCACGGGATACTTCACGCTCATTTTTTAACCTCGTATGGAAAAGCATTTTTGAGGGAGTGAAGAAAACTGCTGCGGGAAAATCAATGTAATATAAGAGATCAGTTCTTCCGGGAAGCCCGCATCATTTCAGGATATCCCCAACCGCGTGCCAGCGCACTTACGGACATGGCTATACGCTTTGACCTGGTTTCATCGGTTTTTGCACTATCGATCCATTTTGAGAAATACCGTTGATGCGAAGGCAGTAATGATTGGAAATAAGATAAGGCTGATGGTTCATCCCGGAGGCATTCAATAAACAAGGGCGACAAAACGAATTCTGATTTGTCTTCCTCTAGTTCCACTTTCACCTTTGCACCCGCTCTTTTCCCTATTCCTTTACGCATTTCTGCATTAACTGCTATAATGAAGTCTCCATCGCCAAATGGTATCATTGCTACAAAGTGAATCGGAAAGCTGTCTATCTTTCCCTTTACGCGAAATGAGCGGCGGGTTCCCGGTTTTAATTTCTCAGCCACAGACTTTGGTATCACAAAATACGTCCACCCCGTTTTATCGCCATGTTCATCAAACCTGCGAAGAAGTGCATCGAATTTTACCGCCATAAAATTGATTTGGCGCCAAACTTATCAAAAAAAAACCCACCGTTTCGGGTGGGTAAATTATATTAAGCTCTTTGTTTCACAGGGGCTTTCTTTTTAACCTTCTTCAGCGCCGCGTCTATCGCCTTGCTAAGTTCTTCATAAGTGGCCTTGCCGGTCACCCGAACTCCGTTTACAAAAAATGTAGGAACATCTTTTACACCGCGATTTAAACCTTCACGCAGGTCTCCCTGCACGTGCCAGCCGTAAGTTGCGTTAACCAATTCATCCAGGAATTTTTTGTTATTCACTCCCGCTTCTTTGGAATGCAATTTCAGGCTTGTAGTACCAAGATTCTTCCTGTTCGCGAATAGAATGTTATGCATTTCCCAAAACTTTCCTTCCTGGGCTGTGGCAACTGCAGCTTCTCCCGCTTTCAAACTTCTTTGGTGAATATTTGTTAAAGGGAAATGCCTGAAGTTGAAACGGATCTTGCCATCATAATCCTGCAAAAGTTTCTTTACTATTTCATTTGCTTTCGCGCAAGCCTCGCTTTCATACTCGCCAAATTCTTCGAGGGTAACCAGTGCTTTAGGGTTTCCAACAAACACATCTTTGGGCTCAATAACCTCAACGATCTCTTTTTTAAATGCCATGTCGCTTTTCTTTTTTTCTTTTTACTCTTCTGCTTTTCAATTCCGCCTTATCATGTTGATTTCTACATGATTAGCTCTTTAAATCTTCAGAATTGATTGAAGGTAAGTTATTTTAATGTGCCGGCAAAATTGGAAGGGTACCAATAACAAATTGAGGAACCCTCCGGTGCTGACATTCAACGTTTTACAAAATTCATTTTAACAATTTAACAGATTTTCAGTTTCCGCTAAGCTTAGCGTGAAGCCTGGGCCTGTGAAGCCGATCCTTCGCCGATTTTTGAGGTAATTTCGTTCCTGAACACCACAGTACCATCAAAAACATCCACAAGCACAGGTTGTTCCTTGTTGATATCTCCCGCCAAAATACGTTTACTCAGGGGATTAACTATCTCCTTTTGTATAAGTCTTTTTAGGGGCCTCGCGCCAAACTGCGGATCATACCCGTTTTCTGATAAGAAGTCCAATGCATATTCGCTGAAGAGAAGGTCGATTCCATTATCGGCCAGTTGCTGCTTCAATTGATTAAGCTGTATGGTAATGATTCCCTTGATCTCCTTTTTCATCAAGGGATGGAACATGATCACTTCATCGATCCTGTTCAAAAACTCGGGCCGTATCGTTTGCTTCAACAACTGCACAACTTCATATTTGGTCGATTCGATCACCTCTTCCAGATTTGCTTCGGATATGTTTTCAAAGCGTTCCTGGATGATCTGGCTTCCCATGTTGCTGGTCATTATTATTATCGTATTCTTGAAGTTCACCACCCGGCCTTTATTGTCGGTGAGTCTACCATCATCCAATACCTGCAACAATACATTGAATACATCAGGATGAGCCTTTTCAATTTCATCAAGCAAAACGACTGAATAAGGTTTTCGTCTAACCGCTTCCGTAAGCTGCCCTCCTTCGTCGTAACCCACATAGCCCGGAGGCGCTCCTACCAGCCTGCTTACACTGTGCTTTTCCTGGTATTCGCTCATGTCGATACGCGTCATCATGCTGTCATCGTCGAAAAGATAGTTGGCAAGTGCTTTAGCAAGCTCTGTTTTACCAACGCCTGTTGTACCGAGAAATATAAAGGAGCCAATGGGCTTTTTCGGATCCTGCAACCCTGCTCTGCTACGTCGTATGGCATCTGAAACGGCTGTTATTGCTTCCTCCTGGCCAACAACTCTCTTGTGAAGTTCTTCTTCAAGGTTCAATAATTTATCACGCTCACTTTGCAGCATTTTATTTATTGGTATACCGGTGGCTTTAGACACGCTGTCAGCGATATCTTCTGCATCAACTTCCTCTTTCAGGAGTCGTTTCTCGGAGAGCGTTCCCAGTTCTTCAGTAAGCGTTGAAATCTCGCTTTCCTTCTCCTTGATCTTACCATAACGCAATTCTGCTACCCTGCCGTAATCGCCGTTTCGCTCGGCCTGGTCTGCCTCCTGCTTAAATTCCTCGATGGCGGCCTTCCCATTTTGTATTTTCTCTACAAGATCTTTTTCTTCATTCCACTTCGCCTTATAGGTGTCCCTTTCAACAGAAAGATTAGCGATCTGCGTATTTAGGTCCTTCAGCTTCACCTCGTCGTGCTCACGCTTAATTGCTTCCCTTTCAATTTCCAACTGACGTATCTGCCTGTCTAAGCGGTCAAGCTCTTCCGGCATTGAGTTCATTTCAATTCTAAGCTTAGCGGCACTTTCGTCTATAAGGTCAATGGCTTTATCCGGCAAAAAACGATCAGTAATATACCGGTGTGACAATTCCACTGCAGCGATTATAGCTTCATCCTTAATTCTTACATGATGATGCGTTTCATAACGGTCTTTGATTCCACGTAAAATGGAAATTGCATCTTCCACCGAGGGCTCCTCGATCATTATTTTCTGGAACCTTCTCTCCAAGGCCTTATCCTTTTCAAAAAATTTCTGGTACTCATTTAATGTTGTGGCTCCGATAGCTCTTAACTCGCCGCGCGCAAGAGCAGGCTTGAGAATATTCGCAGCATCCATCGCTCCGTCCCCACCGCCGGCACCTACGAGCGTGTGTATCTCGTCAATGAATAGAATTATCTCGCCGTCGCTCGATGTTACTTCCTTCACTACCGACTTCAATCTTTCCTCAAATTCTCCCTTATATTTTGCGCCTGCTATCAACTGGCCCATATCCAGGGCGTAAATAATTTTAGAACGAAGGTTTTCGGGAACGTCTCCATTTACAATTCGCATGGCCAAACCTTCAGCAATGGCTGTTTTACCAACGCCCGGTTCACCTACAAGAATCGGATTGTTCTTTGTTCTGCGACTAAGAATATGCAAGGTTCTGCGTATCTCCTCATCTCTTCCTATAACAGGGTCGAGTTTACCTCCCCTGGCCATATCGTTTAAGTTTTTCGCATACTTGTTCAATGCGTTAAACTGAGTCTCCTGGGTTTGGGAAGTAACCGTGCTTCCTTTTCGCAGTTCTTTGATCGCCTGAACTAATCCTTTTTCTGTAAGCCCCGCATCTTTCAAGAGTTTCGCAGTTGCGTCATTTCCATGCACTATTGCTAAAAGCAAATGCTCGGGCGTAATAAATTCATCGCCAAAAGTCTTTAAGACAGCCCCTGCATAAAGCACTGCGCTATTTGCATCCCTTCCAATATTTTGTGCAGGCTCTCCACTGGTTGTAGGTAGTTTATTTATGAGCTCACCGAGCCTGTTTTCAACAAGATTGATCGTGACATTATTTTTCTTAAGCAGGTATTCCACAGGTGAATCCTCAGCATTCAACAATGCCTGAAGAAGGTGCTCATTCTCAATAGAAGGATTTTTATGATTATAGGCGAGTTGTTGCGCTGCCTGGAACACTTCCGCTGCCTTGATGGTGAAGTTGTTAAGATTCATGATTTTATTGTATGTTAACCATACCTATCAAATGCGAATCCAAAGCTGGTTTTTGGAAATTATGTCATGCAAATTCAAATCAAACTGCCTGCATAGCACAACTATTTACCAATGCCTGTTAATGTGTCAATCGGTTTTTTCTATCGATGCAACCGTAACACTTATCATAAAACAATGAACAGGTGAAATAGTAACTTTGGATTGCAATTGACAAGGAAATCAACATCATCAATAATTAAGGAGCTCGCCAAACTAGCGGGCTTTAACTTTTGCGGAATAGCAAAGGCGCAACATCTTGATGATGATGCAAGGCGATTGGAGAAATGGCTGAGCAAGGGGATGCACGGCACAATGAAATACATGGAAAACCATTTCGATCTTAGAACCGATCCGTCGAAACTCGTTCCTGGAGCAAAGTCGGTGATCACGATGATGTATAATTACTATCCATCTGAAAAGCAGGATGAGCATGCGCCAAAAATTTCAAAGTATGCTTACGGTGAGGATTACCATGAGGTGATTCGTGAAAAGCTAAATTTCTTATTATTTAAATTAAGGGAAGAGTTTGGGGAGATACAGGGACGCGGTTTTGTTGACAGCGCCCCTGTTTTGGAAAGAAGCTGGGCCCGGCGCGCCGGGCTGGGCTGGATCGGGAAGAATGGTAATCTCATCGCAAAAAGTAGCGGGTCTTTCTTTTTTCTTGCCACGCTTATTACAGATCTTGTTGCTGAACCGGATGAAATGCTTTTGCAGGATTATTGCGGAACCTGTAACCGTTGCGTTGAAGAATGCCCGACCGAAGCGATTCTGCCTACCCGTGAAATCAACGGAAGCAAGTGCATATCATACTTTACAATTGAGCTAAAGGAAGAATTGATCCCTTCGGAAATGAGTAACAAATTCCAAAACTGGATGTTTGGCTGTGATGTATGCCAGGATGTTTGTCCCTGGAACAGGTTCTCCCAACCCACTAATGAACCCCGTTTTAAACCTGTTGCAGAAATTCTTAACCTTTCAACCAGTGAATGGGAGGAAATGACTGAAGAATCTTTCAAAAATGTTTTTCGAAACTCACCCTTAAAGCGTTCTAAATTTAAAGGCATCAGCAGAAACCTGAGATTTTTAAAAGGCGATGGTCAGTAAATTATATTCGATATCGAAGAAAAAGGATAAACTTATTATCGGCCTGATGAGCGGAACCTCGCTGGACGGCCTTGATATTGCCTTGTGCAGAGTTTCCGGAACGGGCCAGGGTACGAAAATATCAGTTGAACAATTTCAAACCTTCGTTTATCCGCAATCGTTAGTGGAGAAAATCCGGCAAGTATCGAAGCATACGATTTATCTCCCGTCCCTTTGTTCGCTCAACAGGGAGTTAGCCCTGATCTATGCGAGGGAAATAAATTCCTGTTTAGAAGAGTGGAAAGTTGCGCATCAGCAAATCGACCTGATCGCTTCTCATGGTCAGACTATCTTTCACCTGCCCCGCCCAGATGACAATGAAAAAGTGCCTTCCACTCTACAGATCGCAGATGCAGACGAGATCGCGCAGGCTACAGGCATTATAACAGTTAGTGATTTCAGAATGAAGCACATTGCTGCAGGTGGAGAAGGAGCGCCGCTGGCTGGGTATGGCGACTATCTTTTGTTCTCGGACCGGGAAATAGATGTAGTTATGCTAAACATTGGAGGAATCGCAAATTTTACATTGCTTCCTCGAAACGAAAACGAAAACATTCTTTGCTCAGACGCAGGGCCCGGGAACGTGCTGATAGATGCATGGATGAGAAAACAATATTCAACATCCTTTGATGAAGGAGGAAAAATAGCAGCAGGTGAACACATCAATTCCGATCTTTTACAGGCTTTGATGAACCATCCCTTCTTTAAAATTCCCTTTCCGAAAACTACAGGGCCCGAGGAGTTTAATTTTAGTTTTATTGAAAATTCTATTTCTGATTCCTATACAGGAAGCATCAACAACAATGAGGTAACGGCCACACTTACGAAGCTGACGGCAATCACCATTGCCAATTCGATAAAGACTTTTTTACCGGTATCTCGTTTCAAGTTATATGTGTCGGGAGGAGGAGTTCATAATAAGACCTTAATGAAATTCCTCGCTGAAGAACTCCCGCTGGCTTCATTCTGCAAAACCGAGGAAAAAGGGATGACACCGGATGCAAAGGAAGCGGCCCTGTTTGCCCTCCTGGCAAATGAGTGCATATCAGGTAAGGAAGAAACTTTTGCGCATACTGGTTTAGTGAATATAAAAATGGGAAAAATATCCTTACCGGGCTGATGGGTTCTTCTCTAAATAGTGCTTTAGGCTTTTTAGGGCATCTTCATATGCGGGGCCGGAAATATCGTTTAAAAACATTGCGCCGAATTTTTCCCAAGGATACCACTTAATGTTATTGATCGCCTTCCATTCCACCTGGTTTTGCAAACCGGCACTGTATGTGGTCACATCATTT
This sequence comes from Bacteroidota bacterium, assembly GCA_023433345.1. GTDB lineage: Bacteria > Bacteroidota > Bacteroidia > Chitinophagales > Chitinophagaceae > Ferruginibacter. The sequence goes on from JAEZDA010000107.1 coordinate 12,644, forward strand.
ATAATGTCATTCTCTCCGCTTCTTGCAAAAACGACGCGGATGCCGTTGGCATAGTTGAGCACCTCTTCAAAACGATAAGTTCTACCCTTCATCTCCCACTTCAGGTATGCCTTACCGTTAGGGAAAAATCCATGTTCCGGGCTAACTTCTGCAAAGTAAGGATGCCAGTTGATCCAGTTCTTTAAGTGCTTAACCTGGTGTGAAGTTGTGGCCGAATCAACAGCAATAATTTCAGTTCGGTTCACCACAACCGTTGATGGCATAAGCAGAGAAATAGCGGTCAGCACAATCGAGAAGCCCAGAAACACGAAAACAAACCCTTTTATTAAACGCATAAATAATTTATTCTACTCCCATTTAAAAAGCTTTGTAGCCAACATATATGCAGCGATTCCCCAAAGAAAAAGTATCAGCAGCTCAAATTTTATCTCCCATAGATGCAGTCCTTCAAACGCAATCTTCCTCAGGGCGGAATTGAGATGAGTTAAAGGAAGCGCATGAGAAATGGGTTGAAGCCAGGAAGGAAAAACTGAAATTGAAAAAAAAGTTCCGCCGAGTAAAAATTGCGGCAGGGTAAACAAATTGGCGAGAGGAGGAATACTGCTGTCGCTCTTTGCCAGCCCGCTGATAGCGAAACCAAATCCCATAAAAACCATCAGCCCTAAAAAACTCACCACGAGCATCTCAAGAAAGGTTGAGAATCCATTAACGAGTGTAAAACCGAAAAAGAAATAGCCGGCCAGTATTATCACAACTGCAGTGATCATCTGAAATATAACCCGGCTTAAACTTTCTCCAAGTATTATAAAAGGCCGGCTGATCGGTGTTGCAAAAAAGCGTTTAAGCACCATTGTGCTTCGCAAATTGAAAAACATAAAAGCTACTCCGAACACTGCTGCGCTCATTAAAGAAAAGCCCAGCTGTCCGGGTAAGATAAAATCTATTGTTTTGTATTTCCTGATTTCATTCACGTGCCGTGCAGGATCAAAATCTAATCTTGCATAGCTTGGAAGATCCTGGAATTGTGCACGATCTACTTCGCCAATCGCACTCAGAATGATCGACCTGACTTGTGGCCATTGGTTGTTACTGGATGTTGTTGTACGAAAACTAATTGTGTAAGGAACCTTAGCGCCAGCCTCATTTTTGTAGATATCGATCAAACCCGCAACCTGCCCCTTTTGCATTGCTTTCCTTAATGCCAAACTGTCTTTGTAAAACGAAAAGTTAAGGGAGGGCAATTCCTTAAGCGACCTGTAGAGATAGTTAGCCGTATCGGCGCCGGGCTTTACAGATACATTATAAACCTCCACCCTACCGCTGTTTCCAATAAAACCGAAAACGAGTATGAAAATGAAAGGAAATATAAAACTGAATACAATCGCAGAAGGGCTTCTCCTTATCGCCCGAAGGCTTGCGACTGTAATCGCCCACATTGCCTTTAGCTGGCTGTACTTCATAATAGCGGTTGCGCAAAACTATGAAAAGAATGAAGGTATGTGGCGATTAACTGTCATAAATATAAATTGCATCCATGGAACGTGTTTATCTTTTACTTGGAAGCAATTTGCAAAATCCCAAAAAACAGATCGTCGCTGCCGGGAAGCAAATCGCGTTACGGGTTGGTAAAATTGAAAAGCAAAGTGCCTTGTATGAGACGGCAGCCTGGGGATTACGCGATCAACCGGATTTTTTAAACCGCGTAATAATATGCCGGACGATGCTAACTGCAGAAGAAACCCTGGAAACGATATTGGCGATTGAGCAGGAAATGGGAAGGAAGCGTGGAGAAAAAAATTCGCCAAGAATAATTGACATCGATATTCTCTTCTACGGTAAACTTATTATGAACAATGGTTCCTTACAAATCCCGCATCCGAGGATAGCTGAAAGGCGCTTTGTTTTAACTCCGCTGAACGAACTCTCACCACGAATGAAACATCCCCTTTTAAATAAAACTGTAAGCAGGATGTTGAAGGATTGTACCGATCCACTTGATGTGAAAAGAATTTAATTTCCCTTTTGGTCATTACACCTATTTTGCAACCTGATTTTTCGGAACCTGGAGTTTTTTTGATGCAGTATAAATTTATCACTATCGAAGGAAATATTGGTGCGGGAAAAACGACCCTCGCCACCCTGCTGAGTAATCATTACAATGCCCGCCTTGTTTTAGAAGAATTTGCCGACAATCCATTTCTTCCCAGTTTTTATGAGAACCCTTCGCAATTCGCTTTCCCTCTTGAGCTTTTTTTCATGGCAGAGCGCTACAAGCAATGGAAAGATGTTCTTCAGGCGCCAGATATGTTCCACACGGTAACGATCTCCGACTACCTTTTTACCAAAAGTCTCCTGTTCGCGAAGGTAAATTTGGCTGAAGAAGAATATATGTTGTACCAAAAACTGTTTGACATTATAAATCCTCAAATAGTTCAGCCCGAAATTTTAATTTTTCTCCATGCACCCGTCAGGAAACTCCAGGAGAATATTAAGAAGAGAAATCGCGGATATGAGCAGGGAATTGAAAACGACTATTTATTCAGCATACAGGAGATTTATATGCAATACCTGAAACAACATAATATTAAAACACTTGTTGTAGACGCATCAAACGCAGACTTTCTCAATAATCCACTTCATCTTAAAACGATCACTGATGCGCTTGATAAAAGTTATGATGCAGGACAATATTTCATAACGCTGCCGTAACCGAAAGTGAAAAACGCCGACAGTAATATCAGCCCGTACGCTCCACTTAAACTGCCTGAATTCAGGAATTTTATTGCCGGCAGGTTTATCTATATCATGGGGATTCGCATGACGGGTACGGTGATCGGATGGTGGATCTACCAGCTTACTAACAGTAAACTTGCACTTGGCCTGGTTGGTTTATCTGAAGTAATCCCTGCACTGTCATTCGCATTATACGCAGGCCACAAGATAGACCTGTCTGAAAAGAGAAAACTTCTTTTGATTTGCGTGGCTTTCTATTCATTGTGCATACTCGGCTTATGTTATCTCTCCTCAAATCACGCTTCATCAATATTCGGTCCGTGGTCAATTGCCTTTATGATCTTTGCAATCATAGCAGTAACAGGCTTAATTCGCGCCTTTTCCGGGCCAACGTTCTCCGCGATGATCTCCCAGGTGGTTCCGCGCCACATGTTGGCAAACGCCGCCGCGATCAGTTCTGCCGGCTGGCTCACGGCATCAATCATCGGCCACGCTACCGGCGGGTTTGCGATCGCCTTCCTGGGAATACATTACACCCTGTTTCTTGTATTCGGCCTGATAGTGGTTAGTTACATTCTTTTTACACGCCTGTTACCAAAGCCCGCTTTTATCAGGAAGTCGAAAAATACATGGCAAAGTGTTAAGGAAGGGATCAGTTACGTTTTTAAAACAAAGGAATTATTAGGTGCGCTCACCCTTGATCTTTTTGCAGTACTGTTTGGCGGGGCAGTGGCGCTGGTTCCGGTGTTTGCAATGGACATTCTTAAAATCAGTCCGATCGGTTTTGGCTGGTTAAATGCCGCTGCAGATATCGGCTCCATTATCACCGTAACTACACTCACGCTTAGACCTCTAAAAGGTAAGCAGGGACGAATTCTGTTTTATGCTGTCGCTGGCTTTGGTGTATGCATAATTGTATTCGCATTTTCAAAGGTTTTCTGGCTATCATTTATTGCGCTTCTTATCAGCGGAACCATGGATGGAGTTTCAGTAATAATTCGCGGAACCATTCTGCAGCTTAAAACTCCCGATGAGCTTAGGGGGCGCGTGGCTTCAGTAAACAGTATGTTCATCAATTCTTCCAATGAACTCGGGCAATTCGAGAGCGGGGTTGCAGCGAAACTTTTAGGAACTGTGCCAGCCGTAGTTTTTGGAGGTTGCATGACCATAGCTGTAGTAATTGTAACATGGTTCAAGGCCCCTGCTCTCAGGAAAATGGAATATTGAACACTTCCCCGGTATAGCATGAATTTTGTTACATTTATCGGCTCAAACTTCTTTATGCAACGCAGACAATTCCTAAAAAATTCAGGACTACTCTTGGGTTCACTTGCATTTCTTAATGCGAAGGGCTTCAGTTCCTTTTTTACCAATGCACATTCGGTAAAAATGTTGACTGATGATACAGGGATCTTCCTGGAAAAAGGCGGCACCATCCTTTTTCAGCTTAATAAAGCCGGGATCATCGTTGTAGATTCACAGTTTCCTGATACAGCTCCTCATCTTATCGAAGAAATAAAAAAACGAAGCTCCCACCCTTTCCGTTTACTGATCAACACTCATCATCATGGCGATCATTCAGCGGGAAATATAGTTTTCAAAGATCTGGTAAAGAATGTGCTCGCTCATGCAAACAGCAAATTGAACCAGGCAAAGAGTGCAGCAGCTAACGGTAACGAACACCTGCAGTTATATCCCAACCAGGTTTACACGGATGTATGGTGCGAAAAGATTGGGAAGGAAAAAATTTGCCTGAATTATTTTGGGCCTGCCCATACTAACGGGGATAGTATCGTCCATTTCAAAAAAGCAAAAGTTGCTCATCTCGGAGATCTGGTGTTCAACCGAAAGCATCCTTACATTGATAAAATGGCCGGAGCTAACATTGGCAACTGGATAGTCGTTTTAGAAAGAATAACTAAGGAGTATTCAGACAATACCAAATTTGTTTGTGGCCATGCCGGTGAAGGATATGAAACGGTAATTACTAAAAAAGACATACTTGCTTTCAAAGATTACCTCGAAAACGTTTTGAAATTTACTAATGAGGAAATAAAGGCAGGCAAAACGAGGGATGAAATATTGGCGGCAACAACTATTCCCGGTTCGCCCGAGTGGACAGGTGAAGGGATCGACAGGCCTCTTTCCGCAGCATACGCCGAGATAACGGCGAATTTCAAGTAGGAGTTGAAACTACACGGCAGTCAATTCATCCATTACGAAAACAACGGCCGGGCAAAATGTGGCATTTTTTAGTGTGATATGCTTTCTCTTTATCAGCACATCCTCGTCTGTATAAGGAAATCGGGCACAATCAGATGGCCTTACCTCATAAATTGAACACGCATTGCCAGCGCCGAGAAACGGGCATGGCTTTGTAGTCACAACAAAATCGCCTTCCTCATCCAAAGCCAGGTACTTTTCAATGAAAACCGATTCCTTCAGCCTCAGATGCCGGGAAATCCTTTTAATATCGGGAGTTTTAAACCTTGGTGAGTAATTTCTGCAGCAAGCAGCACAATCAAGACAGTTCGTTTTGGTGAAAGCCTTTTCATGCAGATCAGGAAGAGCTCTCAACACACGGTTCTTATCTGCGCGTTCCAGAAAACGCTTGTACTTTTTAAGATCAGCTTCAATTTTCACAGAGTTTACCATTGCCGTAGTGCCCGTAAAGATACAACTCCGGAAAAACCTCAATTCACAAAACATGCACAATTTCCTGAAACTATGTTCGCAAAGGCTTTCAGAAAACAATACCTAAACATTACCTTTGCGCCCACAAAAACACTCCTGCCTTTTAAGTCAAATCACACGATCATGAATTTATTTGAACAGCAAAAAAGAGAATTTGTTTCCAGGCATATTGGCCCTAACGATTCCGAAACGGGTAAAATGCTTCGTAAAATCGGTGTCCCGGATCTTGATACCCTTATATCTCAGACAGTTCCTTCAAACATAATGCTGGAGGAACCACTTTCCACCGGGCAACCCGTAAGCGAATATCAATACCTGAACGATCTGAAAGAAGTCGCGAAAAAAAATAAAGTTTTTAAAAGCTACATCGGCCAGGGATATTATAATACTATAGTGCCAAGTGTAATTCTCAGAAACGTTTTTGAAAACCCGGGATGGTATACTCAGTACACTCCCTATCAGGCTGAGATCGCACAAGGAAGACTTGAGAGTCTGCTGAATTTTCAAACCGTTGTAAGTGACCTCACAGGCTTACCAATAGCTAATGCAAGTTTACTTGATGAAGGTACGGCTGCGGCCGAAGCGATGGCAATGTTGTTCAACCTGAAGAATCGGGATCATGAACATATATCTGCGCCTAGGTTCTTTGTAGATAACAACATATTTGAGCAAACCAAAGAGGTTCTGATCACGCGCGCAACACCGATATCGGTTGAACTCGTGTTTGGAGATTACAGGAATGCTAATGTTGATGAATCTTTTTTTGGAGCGATCGTTCAATACCCTGATTCTAACGGTCTGGTATCAGACTATCGGTCATTTGTGAACAAATTGAATGATGTAAATGCAAAGGTTGTGATGGCAACAGATCTTTTGGCGCTCACTCTTCTTACACCGCCCGGAGAACTGGGAGCCGATGTTGCTATTGGTACTTCTCAAAGACTCGGGGTGCCAATGGGCTTCGGCGGACCTCATGCCGGTTTCTTTGCAACCAGGGATGAATTTAAAAGAAATATTCCGGGAAGGATAATTGGCGTAAGTGTTGACGCGCAAAATAATCGCGCGCTTCGTATGGCGCTTCAAACACGCGAACAACATATCAGGCGTGAGAAAGCAACAAGTAATATTTGTACCGCGCAGGCACTCCTGGCCAACATTACTGCTATGTATGCTGTGTATCATGGTGCAGAAGGATTGAAAAATATCGCGAAGAGAATTTCAACCCTTGCTCTTACTTTGAGCCGGGAATTAAATGAACTCGGGTTTAGCAATGAGAATGAATTCTTCTTTGACACCATCAAATTAAGCATTCCAAATACTGATTCGCTTAGAAAAATTGCAGAAGCAAGCGGGATAAATTTTTATTATGATGGAACATCAGTAATACTTTCGATAGATGAGGTTACTACACAGCGGGATGTTCTGGATATCCTCCACGTTTTTGCTTCATTGAAGAACTCAGACACTTCGGTTGCACACTTCGATTCAGATGTGCTGTTAGAGAATATACCGACTACGCTTACCCGCACTTCTGATTTTCTTACTCATCCCGTTTTCAACAATCACAGGAGTGAATCGGAAATGATGCGTTACATAAAGCAGTTGGAAAACAAAGATCTGAGCCTAAACACTTCTATGATCTCCCTCGGCAGCTGTACAATGAAATTGAATGCCGCCACTCAATTGATTCCCGTAAGTTGGCCCGAATTCAACAACATTCACCCATTTGCTCCTGAAGATCAATGGCAAGGTTATAAAACAATTATTAATGAATTGGAAGAATGGCTGAGTGAGATCACGGGCTTCCATTCCACTTCATTGCAGCCAAACAGTGGGGCCCAGGGCGAATATGCAGGTTTGCTTACAATTCGTGCTTATCATGCAGATCACGGCCAGGCAAACAGGGATGTGATATTAATTCCAATATCTGCGCACGGAACTAATCCCGCTTCAGCAGTCATGGCCGGTTTCAAAGTTGTTGTAACCAAGTGTGATGAAGAAGGAAACATTGATGTGGAAGACCTGAAGTTGAATGCTGAAAAGTATAAAGATCGTTTGGCAGGCCTGATGGTCACCTATCCCAGCACTCATGGGGTTTTCGAAGAAAGTATTCGCGAAATCTGCGGGCTGATTCACCGCAATGGTGGATTGGTTTATATGGATGGCGCCAATATGAATGCACAGGTCGGCCTAACAAGCCCGGGAAATATCGGCGCAGATGTATGTCATCTTAATCTCCATAAAACATTTGCAATTCCGCATGGAGGTGGCGGCCCGGGGATGGGTCCTATCTGCGTAAATGAAAAGCTGGCACCTTATTTACCTGGTCACATTTCTCTCGACAATAAGCCCAAGGCAATTAAGGCCGTAAGTGCTGCACCATTCGGAAGCGCAAGCATTTTGTTGATCAGTTATGCTTATATAAAAATGCTGGGAAGCGAAGGCTTGAAGAAAAGTACGGCATATGCGATCTTAAATGCCAACTATATGAAAACCCGTCTTGAAAAAGAATTCAAGATTCTTTATTCAGGAAAAAATAACCGTTGCGCGCATGAGTTCATCGTTGATCTCCGTCCTTTTAAGCAATCTGCCGGAATTGAAGCGGAAGATGTTGCAAAAAGATTAATGGATTATAATTTTCACGCGCCAACTTTAAGTTTCCCTGTGGCAGGAACTATAATGATCGAGCCAACTGAAAGTGAGGATAAAGCGGAACTTGATCGGTTCTGTGATGCATTGCTCAGCATACGGGCAGAGATAAGTGAAATTGAAACGGGGCGTGCTGATAAAGCAGATAATCCACTTAAGAATGCGCCTCACACCATGGCTGTTGTTTGCGGCAACGAATGGAACCATCCATACACTCGTGAACAGGCTGCATTCCCACTTCAATATGTTAGGGAAAGCAAATTCTGGCCAGCGGTAAGTCGCGTAAATAACACTGCAGGAGACAGGAACCTGATTTGTACCTGCGAGCCGGTGAGTTCGTATATGGAAGCGAAGGTTTAATGCATGCAGATCAAAGTCAAATAAAATCTGCCGGTATAGCGGCATTACCTTATCTTTGCGCATTAATTAATACAATAAATAAAAAATGGACACTAAAAATCAAGGTACCGTTAAGTTTTTCAACTCTGAAAAAGGATTCGGTTTTATCCGTCACGATGATTCTGATAAAGAAACTTTCGTGCACGTGAGTGGCCTTATCAACGACATTAAAGAAGGTGATAAGGTTGAATTTGAACTTCAAAATGGTAAAAAAGGAATGAACGCTGTTAATGTAACAGTTATCGCATAATATTACCGGTTAAAAAAGTTGATGGGTTGCAATAATGCAGCCCATTTTCTTTTAAATCAATTGTATCTTTCGCATCTCGTTAAAGAAACTTAAGAATAAATGAAATCACTGTTCTCTATTCTCCTTGGCATTCTTTCAATCAATTCATTTGGCCAACAAAAACTCAACCTGAAAAAGGGCGAGGTGTTGAAACTCCTTGTTAACAGTTCGCAGGACATGAACATGGGCATGGGCATGGAGATGAATTCAAACTTTACGGCCGAATATGAAACGGTGGTAGCGGACCTTGAGAACGATTCCATTTATATCCTCCTTGCTAAAATTAGTTCCGTAAAAGCCCGGATGTCGGGCGCAGGAGAATCGCAGCAATATAATTCTGAAACGGGCGAGGGTAAGGATAACGACCTTGGCGCGGCTTTAAATGAACAAATTGGCAGAACCGACACAGTACGCGTGAATCGATACACAGGTGTTCCCATCGCGAAGGATAGCGCTGATGTTAGCCCCGCGCAATTACTGAATAATAATGGTGTGGATATGGGTACGATAACTGAGAACGCTTTTTTTCTCTTAAGTAATTCTCAAAAACCCGGCGACAAGTGGACTGTAAAATCAAAGACTAACGGTATCGACAGCGAAACCGAATATGAGCTAACACAAATAGAGGAGAATACTGCTACTATTAATTACAAGACTAAAGTTAAAGGAAGCACTGAAACGGAGGCACAGGGCGTTCCGCTCACTATACTAACAAATGGAACGGTTGAAGGTTCTTTTACAGCAAACTCCGTTAGCGGTTATATCATTCAAAAAACAATCGAGAGCGACCTCACCAGTTCAATGGACATGATGGGCCAGACCATGAATATCTCCGTGAAGGGAAAAACTACAGTTACGAATACAGTAAAATAATTTCAATTCCTGTCCAGGAAAAAGTATCCCAGGGCAGTAAGGATACAAAGCGCCGCGACCGTCCACCAAAGATTTGCAAAACCGACATGTTGTGCCATCCATGCGCCACCACTGGCTCCGGCTACTTGTGCCACGCTCCATCCCATTGTATATATACCGGCATACTGGCCGCGATTTTGGTCGGTAGATCTTGAGATATAATATGTATTCATGAAAGGCATGCCTATCATTTCTGCAAAAGTGATAACCAAAATGAAAGCTGATGCTACCAACAAACCTGATTCAAACGGCAGGTTCAGCAAGGCATAAGCTGCGCCCATAAGTACGGTGCCGTAAGCCATAAGCTTCAGATATGAGGTCTTCCCTTCCAGCTTAAATACCAGCACCATTTCCAAAACCGCTATGATGAGTCCGTTTGCAGCCATCACCGCACCGATCCAGAATTCGTCAAGATGCAAAGTTGACTTCATGTAGAGCGGAACTGTAGTGAATATCTGGAAAAAAGCTACTGCAAACAACACCTGGAAAAACATGAATTTCAAAAACACCTTATCGCGGTAAGGTGACAAGGTAGTGTGCTCCACTCGCTCCCCGCGGTTCTGCTGCCCAAGTGTAACAGTTGGAAGAATTATCCATAACAGGACGCCGGCGAAAATACTCGTAACGCCATCCACCCAAAACAATAAATGATAATCAAAGGATGCAAGGATGCCCCCGAGCGCCGCACCAATTCCCCAACCGATATTTATCGCGAGCCTCACGAGAGAAAAGGACTGAGTTCTGTTTGCCGGAGTGCTGTAATGTGCAATTGCCGTAGCATTAGCCGGGCGGAAGGATTCGTTTACCATACTCAAAACAAACGCTCCCATGCAAATCGCTTCGAAGCCTCTGAGCTGTCCTACCACAATAAACATGACGCCGCCAAGTATGAGCGCAGAAACCTGGGTGTAGTAGAAGCCTACTTTATCGCTGACCTTTCCTCCAAGGAACGCACCTACTACTGAGCCCATGCCGTACATCGCTACAACTATCCCCGCCTGGTCAACTGAAAGATCAACACTGATACAGTAAAGCGTAAGAAATGCAAGCACCATCGTACCCGCTCTATTGATCAACATCACAACAGCGAGCAGCCATACTCTACGGCTTAATCCACTATAAGCTCCTTTATATAAATTTAATAAAAGATTGAGCATACTGTGGAACAGTTTATAACGGGTACGGATATACGCTAAGCATACAGGATCTCATAGTATTCCTTTGCCATCCGATTACTGTCGAACTGCCAGCGAACGTCGCGCATACCGTTTTTAGTAATCTGCCGCCAAACGTCTTTGTTATCGTAATACATGGGCAGTATCTGGTTCTCCAAAATTTCATACAGCTTTTGCAAGTCATATTCGTCCTGCTCATGTACCGACATCGTTCCGTAATCTGCCAGAGGCACGGCAAAACCATTATTACCGTGATTGATAAATTCCCGCACCCATCCATCGTTCGTGCTGAAGTTCACAGCTCCATTCATCGCTGCCGTCATTCCACTGGTACCGCTTGCCTCCCTTGGCACCCTCGGGTTGTTCAACCACACATCAGCAGCCTGTTTTAATCTTTTGCTCAACGCTAATTCATAACCTAAACACACCGCCATGTTCTTATATTTCTTGCTCAGGTCTATCAGGTCGTTCAATTCATAGATAGCAGGGAAATCCAGCGGGTAAGGTTTGCCAGCCCATATTATCTGCACCGGGTATTTTGAATTTGTCAGCAACTTTTCAAAACGCTGCTCATCGCGCGTAAGTAGGTTGGCCCTTTTGTACCCCGCAAAGCGGCGAGCCCACACGATTGTAAATACGTCGGGATTGAAAAGCTTGCCGGAGATATCCGCAACAAGATCCATCGCGCGCTTTTTGAGATAGCGTTTCCTGTCGTTGAACGCATCGGCATTATGCTGCTCCATAAAACCGTACAATTGTTTGTCTGCCCAATAATGCCAATTCTGCGCATTTGTAATCGCCTTGATCTCGCAAATTCCTTCATGCTTATTCCACATCTCCCTGCTCACTTCACCATGCAGTTGGCTAACACCATTGGCGAGTCTTGCCATTCTGAGTGCTGCAAGAGAATGATTGAACAGGTCATTTGGAGCCCCTCCCAGTCTTCTCACTTCATCAAGTGGAATTCCACTGAAATAACTCATCTTTTCACACAAGTAAATATCATGTTTTTCATTTCCTGCTTCCTCCGGCGTATGTGTTGTAAATACAATGCGTTTTTTAACCTCATCCAGATTTCCCAACTTATTGTAAAGGTAAAACGCGCCGCTTACCGCATGAGCCTCATTGAAATGGAACAGGTCGGGGTTCCAATTCAAGTGTTCGCATAACATCATGCCGCCCACGCCAAGCAGAATAAATTGCGCAACCTTTGTGGCCACGTTTGCATCATAAAGCCTGTGAGAAATTGTTTGAGAAACGTGATCATTCTCTGGAAGATCTGTGCTCAGCAGAAACAAGGGAGCACTTTTGAATGTTTCAGGATTCAGGTAAAATACTTTCACCCATACCGGATGGTCGTGGATAGTTACCTGGAACTTTACGCCGGTGTCTTCAAGAAAATTATAGAGCTTTTCATTCCACTCTACATTTAATGATTGATCCGGATTTCTCCCCTGGTCGTAATATCCATATTTCCATAATATACCGATACCAATAAGATTCTGGCGCAATTCGTAAGCACTTCGCAAGTGTGAACCACTTAAAAAACCAAGACCTCCACTATAAATTTTCAGCGGCTGATGCACCGCGAATTCCATGGAGAAGTAAGCTACTTTTTTATTGTATCGTGAATCAGGATGATAAGGAAGATTAAATTGGCTAAAGTTCATCTGTCAGCATTTATTCGTGCAATATTAATTCGAAATACTCACACATGTTAAGATATATAAAGGATGCTCTTTATACATGTGATCAAAATTGTTAGATTTGTCTAAATATTTAAGGAGCAACATCAGCCATAATTCCTTCGATGAAAAAAATGACAGATCAGGATGTTTCCCTGAGTGAGGTGCACAATACTGTTGAAACCGGAACCGGCAAAGGATGGAAAAAGATCTTTTCCTTCTTAGGTCCGGCATATCTTGTTAGCGTTGGATACATGGACCCGGGCAATTGGGCCACCGATCTCGCAGGCGGAAGCAAGTACGGCTATACGCTTATCTGGGTTTTATTAATGAGTAACCTGATGGCTCTTTTGCTGCAGGGATTAAGCGCACGTTTGGGAATTGTTCGTGGTCGCGACCTTGCCCAGGCTAACAGAGAGACCTATCCGAAGCCGGTGAACTTTCTCCTTTACATTCTTGCCGAGATCGCCATCGCCGCAACTGATCTTGCAGAAGTATTGGGTATGGCGATAGGCATACAGTTGCTGACGGGTCTGCCCTTGATTTGGGGTGTATCCATCACTATACTGGACACCTTTCTTCTTCTTTATCTGCAACGCCTTGGCATGAGAAAAATGGAAGCATTTATCATAACGCTGGTTGCCATCATTGCGGTGTGTTTCCTGATCCAGATTGTAATGGCTAAACCGGATCCGCTGGAAGTTGCTGGCGGGCTTATCCCTTCCATCCCTTCAGATAATGCCCTATATATCGCTATCGGTATCATCGGTGCAACGGTGATGCCGCATAATCTTTATCTGCATTCGGCGCTCGTTCAAACGCGCAAGTTTGAAAAGACAGATGAAGGGATAAGGAAAGCAATTAAGTATAACCGCATCGATTCAACAATTGCGCTAAACATTGCATTCCTTGTAAATGCAGCGATACTCGTTCTTGCAGCCACAGTGTTTTTTAAGACCGGCAATTCTGACGTTGCCGAAATAAAAGAAGCCCACAGGTTGCTGCCCGGATTTTTAGGTGAAACCGCACCGATCCTTTTTGCATTAGCGCTTATAGCTGCCGGACAAAGTTCCACTGTTACGGGCACTCTTGCAGGGCAGATAGTTATGGAAGGATATCTTCAGCTTCGAATCAGCCCGATATTAAGGAGGCTGCTTACAAGACTTTTGGCCATTATCCCCGCATTTCTTGTGATACTTATTTACGGTGAAGACGAAGTTGATGCTATGCTCGTTTTGAGCCAGGTAATTCTAAGCCTGCAACTTGGTTTTGCCATTATGCCGCTGATCCAGTTTGTAAGTGACAAGGCAACCATGGGGAAATTTGCTATAAAGCCTCTCACAAAATTTGCCGCCTGGCTAATAGCATCCGTTTTGGTTTTTCTTAATTTGAAGATGCTGGTAAACGAAGTTGAACCTATAATGCAGGGTGAAAATAATGTGTTGAAACTCGCCATCGTTGCCAGTGGTGTATTGCTCATTGCATTGCTCGTGTACATCATCTTCCATCCGTATTTGGCGAGGAAGAAATCGGTGCACAACATTTTAATGCATAAACCACCCCAGGTGTTAAAGCTCGAAGGGAAAACTTTCAAACGAATTGCAGTAGCTCTTGAGTTTTCGCCCGATGATGAAAAAATTCTTTCACACGCCAAACTGCAGGGCGGAAATGACGCCTCATATTTTCTCATTCACATTGTAGAAAGTGCATCTGCAAATATCATGGGAAAAGAAAGCCACGATTATGAAACCCGCATTGATCAGGAGATGATGGATAACTACCTGAGGCAGTTGAATGAACTCGGGCTTAAGGCAACCGGTGCGCTGGGTTATCAAAGAAGAGTAAAGGAAATTGTACGGCTTGTTAAGGAACACGGAGCAGACCTTTTAGTTATCGGAGCTCATGGTCACACGGGACTGAAAGATTTTATCTTTGGCAGTACGGTAGACAGTGTACGCCATGAGCTTAAGATTCCGGTGCTGGTAGTAACTATCTGATGGCTGCAAGGGCATTGTCGACATAGTTATTCCAATGGTCTTGCTTATCATGAAGCTGACCGTTCCTGGTCTCTCCATCATAATCGTCCTGCAACTTATTCATAACTGCGCAGGCTTCATTATATAACTGGGGAAGAAGAGTATTATAATTAGATAAAGTGAAGTTTGCCTCATCAAGTTTATCCTGGAATACTTTTGCAGCGATATAGCTGATGTTGAAATGATGTTGCTCATGACGAAGAATATAGTCAGTGGTTCTGCCAGGCTTCACCCACGATTTGTTTTTGTTGAAGTAACAGTAAACCTGTATGTCTAACTGATGATCAGGGTTTGCAGTATTCACTCTTGCCCTGTAGCCAAAACCAGACACAGTGATAGCAGCTGCCCTTCCCTCAACAGGCGAACCTTTAAAATCCTTCCACGTTAAAGGACGATCCTGAGAAAAATAAACAACTTCTGATGCAGGCATTGGGCTTTGTTCAGTCCATTGCACCCGGGTAGCGAGTTTATCGTTAACAGGAGCATTCCATGCAACAAAATAAGACATGATAAGGAAGATGAGGTTCATGGGTTTTACATTTAGGAGCGTGAGAAACAAAATACCCAATTTATTTCCTAATAAAAACCCAAGGAAATTGATTTACAAAATCGTTAACGGAAGGTTTTTAGCCGGGAGTCATTAGTTGAAATCGATGGTGACTTAAACCACCGCCACATTGCGATGAAGAGGATCAATCGTTAATTTTAAATTACATCTAAATCTTTTGCACGGTTCGCCGATTTCTGCAGATGCACGCTGAATATTTCCCGCAGATTTCCGCAAATTTTTTCGCAGATGCACGCTGATTATTTCCCGATCAGCGTTTATTAGCGGTGCATTTAATCTGCGCTCATCAGGGGGAAATGTATTTGATTTTGGCGGAGATTACCGGCGATTGTTTCGCAGATGCACGCTGAATATTTCCCGCAGATCTCCGCAAATTGTTTCGCAGATAGGCGCATAGTTTTTACCCAATCTGTACATTTCAAATTTGCACGCCAATCGCTCATAAACGTTTGTGCACCTCATCGGCCACCACTTTCATATCCATCTTACGCATACAATTGAAATGGCCTAAGGGGCAATGATCCGTCCCCTTGCTGCAGGGCTGGCAATGAAGATCAAGGAATATGTTCTTCTGAAAATTACGCGGAGCTTTAGCTAAAAACCGCTCACCATAATATGGTTCGAAGCCCAATCGGGGTGAAGTGCATCCCCAAAGTGAGAGTATTGGCTTTTTAAAAGCAGCTGCTATATACTGAAAGCCGGTGTCGTTGGACACAACAAGTTTTGCTCTTCTTACGAGGTCGGCCGATTCATCAAGATTGAATTTTCCGCAGGCATTGTAAATCTTCACTGGATCGATAGCAGCAACCTTTTCCATCTCTTCAAAATCCTCTTTCCCTCCTACAAGAATTATCGGGTGCTCAACTAAGGTGCAAAGTTCCTGCATTTTATTTAGTGGAAGCTTTTTACAATCGTAGGTTGCTCCGGTTACGAACACTATAAAACCAGCATGATGTGAGGCAGGGATATCGCTGATATCCACTTCGTTTTCCTTCGCTATAAAATAATCCAGCCCCAGGCCATCATCTTTCACATTTAGGGGAGCAACTGTTTCAAGGCTTCTCTGCGTGATATGCCTGATCTTTAAAAACTTCGCGCTGTACTCCGTTAAGAAGAACTTTTTAATGTTCTGTTTATCGATAACATAAGCTTTCTTTTTAAGAGCCTTCCTGATGCGGGTGCTTCGGATATTATTGTGCAGATCGATAACACAGTCAAAGTTTTCATCTTTTAACTCTGATATGAATGCGGCCAGATCATTTTGATAATAATGGAATTTATCAATGTAGGGGTTCGATGCGGTGACCATTTTGAAAGATTCCTTTGTAGCAAAGTGGACCTCCGCTTCTGGCAATTGATTCTTAACGCAACGAAATACAGGACTGGCGAGCACAATGTCTCCAATAGATGAAAGCCTTATTATGAGAACTTTCTTTATCAAAAGAATCAGTTATTCCTTAACCGGGGGCACCTCTTTTTTCTTCGCAAAGAAAAGTTTATAAACCACCGGCGCTGTTGTTATGAGAACAATAATTAAAATTATTATTTCAAGATGTTTTTCAAGGTGAAAATCGTATTTATCAACGAGAAACTGATTCAGGTAAAAGCCTGCAAAGATCAGGGAGAAAGACCAGGCGATGGAACCTACCACATTGTAAAACATGAACTTTTTACGGTCCATCTGAACTATGCCGGCAACAATTGGTGCGAAGGTTCGGATGATTGGTAGAAAACGTGCGATGATAATGGTACTGCCACCCCGTTCTTCATAAAAATCATGGGCCTTATGCAAATATTTTTTCTTGAAGAGAAATGAATCTTTACGGTTATATAACATGGGGCCCGATTTCTTCCCGAACCAATATCCAACCATATTGCCAACGATCCCGGCTATAGCTACCATACTTGAAAGCATGAATACGTGGAGGAAGTTGCTTCCAAGATCCACACCGATACTTTTTATCAATTGATCGCTAAAAATACCGCTGACAAACAGCAGGGAATCACCCGGGAGAAAAAAACCTGCGAACAAGCCTGTCTCTGCAAAAACTATGAACACCACAAGCCACAATCCGCCATTATCAATATAAAACTGCGGATTAAGAAGATCTTTAAATTCCATGGCGCAAATAAACGACAAAAAAAATTACCGTCGCGGCTGAAATGTTAATTAATCCGGAATAAAACTGCGCGCTTTTTCATCATCAAATTCTCCCTCCCATCGCGCTATAACGCAGCTCGCGAGCGTGTTTCCAATAACATTTACTGAGGTTCGGGCCATATCCATCAATTCGTCAATGCCCAATATTGCCATGATAGGCCAGAAAGGCAGTCCGAATGAGGCCGCAGTACCTAACAATATAACGAGAGATGCTCTCGGAACCCCCGCCACTCCTTTGCTGGTAAGCATCAACGTTAGTCCCATTACTAATTGTTCACCTATCGAAAGATCTATACCCGCAGCCTGCGCAACAAACACCGAGGCTAATGACAGGTATAATGTTGTTCCATCAAGATTAAATGTGTAACCGGTCGGCAAAACAAAGGATACGATTTTACCCGGCACGCCAAACTTCTCCATGTTCTCCATTGCTTTCGGAAGTGCAGACTCGGAACTCGTTGTGGCAAAGGCTATCGACACCGGCTCGGAAACAGCCTTAATAAAATTCTTTATCGGGATGCGTGCGATCAATGCCACCGGAACGAGTACTATCAGCAGGAACACAATGAGAGCAACGTATAGCGTAAGTAAAAGCTGAATCAGGTTTCCCAAAACATCAAGGCCAAGATGACCTACTGTAACGGCAATGGCAGCACCAACACCGAATGGAGCAAAATACATTATGATATTAGTGAACTTAAACATTACTTCTGCAAGACTTTCAGCAAAGTCGAGCATAGGTTTGCGTTTGTCGATCCTTATCATGGCAAGAGCAATACCGAATATGATGCTGAACACTACAATTGGAAGCACATCGCCATGATAAACTGATTTAGCAAAGTTTTCGGGAAAAATATGCAGTATAACTTCCTGCCATGATTGTGCTTTCACTTCAGGCAACTCTTCTTTGAAACCTTCCGGAACCAATATACCTTTTCCAGCGCCCGAAATATTTATAGCAACCAACCCGATAATGAGCGCTATGGTAGTAACCACTTCAAAATATAAAATCGACTTCCAGCCCATTCTTCCCACCTGCTTCAAACTGGAATGGCCGGCAATACCAACCACAAGGGTTGCAAAAAGAATGGGCGCTATAACGGTCTTGACTAAACGAAGAAATATACTGCTCAATACTTTCAAGTTTTGGGAAAACTCCGGAAAGTCGAGCCCGATCTCGATACCCACCACCATACTTACGAGTATCCAGGTGGTGAGCGATCTCTTAAATACTGCATATCCTATGATCGCCGCAATGAAGGTCCACCGCAAAGATTTAAGAAATACTGGCGGGAAACTGACGATCTCATTGAGTTCGAGAACATATACAACAGCAAGTATGGTGAACAGCAGCAGCGAGAGTAATCCGGTCGTTCTCTTATTCATTGTTTTGGCAGCTTGAAACCTTAAAACTAAAAGATTGAACCTGTTCATCGAAATTTATTTCCACTTCGCTGCTTTGAGAATCAAATGAGAGAAACTTTCTGTGAAGAAAGGGCGCATAAAAAAATTACTGGCGGGATTACATATGGAGATTATTTGCTTATTTTTCCGCAATCATTTCTTACCAATTCTAACTATATGAGTTTATTTGTCAGGAAACCCATGAATACCTTGATGCAGGAAGCTGCGGAATCGGGTGAGCATACTTTGAAACGCACCCTTGGTGCGTGGGGTCTTGTTGCTTTGGGAATCGGGGCTATCATCGGTGCCGGTCTTTTTTCTATCACAGGCATGGCTGCTGCTAATCATGCCGGCCCTGCTATCACCATTTCATTTGTTGTTGCGGCCTTAGGTTGCCTTTTTGCGGGTTTATGCTATGCTGAATTTGCATCAATGATCCCCGTTGCCGGAAGTGCTTATACATATTCATATGCAACAATGGGAGAATTCATCGCGTGGATCATTGGCTGGGATCTTGTGTTGGAATATGCTGTTGGCGCTGCCACAGTTGGCATTAGCTGGAGCCGGTATCTGGTAAAATTTCTTGAAGGATTTGACATTCATCTCCCCGCATCTTTAACAGTAGGGCCTTGGGATGGTGGAATAATTAATCTTCCCGCCGTTTTCATAATCGTTCTGATGAGTCTTCTGCTTGTGAAAGGAACAAAAGAAAGTGCATTTGTAAATGGAATAATAGTAGCATTAAAAGTATCAGTTGTTTTGATCTTTATCTTCCTTGGATGGAAATACATCAATAACGATAACCTTACTCCTTACATCCCTGACAATACGGGGAACTTTGGTGAGTTTGGTTTCAGCGGAATTATAAGAGCAGCTGCAATTGTCTTTTTTGCCTACATTGGTTTTGATGCAGTAAGTACAGCGGCCCAGGAAGCCAAAAATCCTAAACGAGATATGCCGATAGGTATCCTCGGCTCACTTGCCATCTGTACAATTCTTTATCTGCTTTTTGCCCATGTTATGACCGGCGTTACGAATTACACCACTTTTGCCGGAAAAGATGGTATCGCCCCCGTTGCTGTTGCAATCGATCATATGGGAACTGCAGGTGCAGATGGTGTTGTACGACCCGACTATCCATGGCTTAACCGCGCGATAGTTGTTGCCATTCTTGCCGGTTATGCGTCAGTGATTCTGGTAATGTTGATGGGACAAAGCCGTGTATTCTTCAGTATGAGCAAGGATGGCTTGATTCCCAAAGTATTTTCAAAGGTTAATCCCAAAACTCAAACTCCGGCCAGGAGTAACCTGATGTTCATGTTATTCGTGAGTGCTTTTGCTGCCTTTGTCCCGGCAAGGGTGGTGGGAGAAATGACGAGTATTGGAACACTCTTCGCGTTTATATTAGTGTGTGTTGGAGTTTGGGTGATGAGGGTTAAGATGCCTGAATTACCACGTGCATTCAAAACCCCGCTTGTGCCTTTGGTGCCAATTCTTGGTATCGGTGTTTGCCTGTTCATGATGGTGTTTCTTCCGATGGACACATGGATTCGCCTTTTAGTGTGGATGTTGATCGGAATGGATATTTACCTCTGGTACGGTGCAAAGCATAGTCACCTAGGAAACGGCACAGAATACCGCCCCGGAATGCGTATAGCCCGTATCGTTAGTATCGTGCTCTGCGCACTGCTGGTTGTTGCGGGAGTGTTGCATCAATACACGGTTGGCTTTGATACAGACCGCACGCTGATGTATATCTCGCTGATCTTTGCTGCGGTGCATGTGGTGATATATGGATCTAAATTGGGAAGAAAGGAAAATCCATAATTTTCATTATTACAGTAAAAGCCTCCGCTATGCGGAGGCTTTTTTATTTATGCTGTTGAAGATGTTTTATGAGGATGGCGGAGAGGCTATCTGCAGGAAATTTTTGCGCCTTTACTGTTGCTCGCAATTCAAATACATCCACACTTCATGATTTGTACCCCCATACGATTTACCATTTGAAAGCACGTTCCCGTGAAATCCAGTACATTCCAGAAGAAAAGCTGCGTTTAAACGGCTTGCATTACCTGGTGAAAGTTATCAAATCAACCATACTATCTACCCCTAAAGAGGAGAATTTGAAGGAAAAGGACAAAAAAAAGTCTCCCCAGAGGAAGCTTAAAATCAGCGAAACGCTTTAAAACTCAGTTCAACGGGATTAAAATGGAAAGCCGAGCAGCAATGTCTCTGGCGAGACAAATGATTTCAATAAAAAACTGGATGATCACTGTTGTAAATCTATTCCCTTTCCCAAACTTTCGCTTAGTGGCAATAATCACACTCCCTTCCGATAATTGAGCTCTCCATAACAACAACTACTCAAGATCCAACACCTACATGTTAGGCGGCCTTCACCTCTGTACTATCCAATTCTGTTTCCCTTTCTTTTTTTGGGGAGCGGGGTATCAATCTAACTTATAAATAACTCTTCAATTTCAGACTGCCTGGCATTGGCAAAACCTTTGTCGCTACCGGTCTTTACAAACCCGCATTTCTCAAGGACTTTTTGCGAGCCGATGTTGTCAAACGCCACGCGACCATAAATCGGCCTCGCGGATTCCATCGTGAGAAATCGAACTAAAGCCGTTGATGCTATCCCCTTTCCCCAAAATGCCCGGTCGATCCAATATGTTATTTCATGGTCTCCTTCCATTACAAAACTTGAAATACTGCCTACTAACTGCCCCTGATAAATAATGGTCTGGTAGTTTACCGAAGGATCTTCAAGCAGCTTCCGGTGCTTTTCCAAAAATGCGTTTCTGTCTGAGGGATCTTTCGGCATAAATGCTGCCAGGTAGGCAGCTTCCTGATCTTGTTGAAACTCAAAAAGCTTATCCAAATCTTCATTTTCAGTGCGTCGCAATTGCAAGTCATCGAAAGGGTCTTTCCTATTTGACATAATGTATAGTTTTGAAATGAATTGAATGTCTCTGAACAAAAAGTCAACTTATTTGAAACACGGTGGCGCCGCCTGCCTTAAATTTTCAGCAACAACCGTAAAACCTATTTGATCTTTCGAACTTTCAAAGCACATAGGCGCTTTTCTTCTCATTGATCAAACCACATGTGACCGTCGTTGATCGTTCCGACTTCTCCTCAATAGTGAACCATTACTTACCTTGTCTATCAC
>JAEZDA010000112.1 GCA_023433345.1 Bacteroidota bacterium
CTTTCCTTATCACCAGCAGCCTCTCAATAAAAAAGAAAACCGCCGCCGCAAATAAAAGGAAAAGAGGGAACATCAAGGGACCGCCTTTTCCAAGCAGGCTCCATAAAGATTCAGATTCCTGAATTGCGCCGCTGGCAAGTGCAGTAGTGTCGGCCTGAAGAAAGATATTAAACATTAAAATGTGTTTTTACCAGAGTGTAAGTAATCACAATACAACAAAACTAGTTGCAAACATGCGTACAACAATTTGTTAATGTTGGCTGAATACAGTGTGCTATGAGTTGAGCAGGAACTTGAATAAAAGCGTGAGCCTAATCCCCAAAACTGACAACTCATCACCGCATCTTTAATCTATAATCTATAATCTATAATCTATAATCTATAACTTATAATCTGAGATCAGCGCGTGTGGTTCTCCTTGAGTTCCATCATGCCCATTATTTGCTTCATGGTCTTTTCCATGCCGTCTGAACCTCCATCAAGGAAGATCACATTGCCTTTTCCGTATTCAGCAAAATTTTTGATGGCCTCAACCCACATACTGAATAATATAACGTTAGTGTCGAGATTTGCCTGCTTCATCTCTGATGCGGCCTGGCTCATACCTTTTGCAACTTCTTCGCGAAACAAGGCCACACCCTGGCCCCGCAATTGCGCAGCAAGTCTTTCAGCTTCCGCAGCGATCTTGATAGCATTTCCTTCAGCTTCGGCAGATTTTGTTTTCGTAATAAGCAAGGCCTGCCCTTCATTTTCCGCAGCGGCTTTCAGGTTGTTTGATGCAACCACCTTACTCATACTATCTATAATCGCCTGGTCGAACGTTATATCATTGATCTGAAGATCCTGCAAATGATAACCCCATTCTTCAAGGGAAGAATCGACATGTTCTTTTACAAATTCAACAATATCCCTTCTTAGGCCAAGTATTTCACTTTGTCTTCGTGTAGCCACAAAAGCACGAATATTTCCTTCAATGGTGCGCACCAAAGCCTGCATAAGATCGCGATCACTTATAAATTTGAATGCAACCTTTTGTATGGTTTCCTCCTGCTCATTCTGCACGGAATACAATAACATTGATTTGAAGTACACATTCGCCTGATCAATGGTTACGGCCTGGAATTCCAGTTCAACCGACCGGTTCTGTATGCTTACTTTTTTGTGGATCTGCTCCAGCAATGGTATTTTGAAGTTCAACCCGGGACGCATTATTCTCCGGTATTTTCCAAACATGGTAACAACGCCTATAAAACCCTGGTTCACGGTTACAATTGAGCCCAGTAATATCACAACCAGAATTATTATCCAGAGATAGTCAGTAATGAAGTTTAGGTTCATGCAGTTAATTTTTTACAAGTTATCAATTATTTGCGGCTTCTTCCCATACCATGCACAGGTGCACTACCGTTTCTGCAGCCCTTGCCATATCGGATGTTCCGATCCATTCCAGTTTGCTATGAATATTTTGCATTCCGGTGAAAATATTCGGGCAGGGCAATCCCATATAACTGAGCCTGCTGCCATCGGTACCTCCGCGGATACTTTCCGTAGTAACGGTAAGGCCTGTACGCAAAATAGCTTCGGCGGCATAGTTTACAACATTAGGGTGCTGATCCAGGATGTCTTTCATATTCCTGTATTGCTCTTTCGGATGATATTCCATTGATGCCCCGGGGTATCCGGCAACAACCTTTTCTGCAATTTCCCTGAGGCGGGCGTGATGTTTTTCCAACTCAGCAGTGCTGAAATCGCGTACTATAAAATTTATTGTTGCTTTTTCTGCAATACCATTTACAGCGGTAGGATGGATGAAACCTTCTTTCTTATCAGTTGTTTCGGGGCTCCATTCATTTTTTGGAAGGGCGTCCAGAATTGACCCTGCAATCTTTAAGGCATTCACCAGTTTATCCTTGGCATATCCCGGGTGAGAAATAACCCCATGAACCACGATTGTTGCACCGTCTGCGCTGAAAGTTTCATCTTCCAGGCTGCCCGCTTCACCGCCATCAAGCGTGTATCCGGCCACAGCATTCACTTTCTTCATGTTGATATTCGCGGTTCCTTTGCCAACCTCTTCATCGGGCGTGAAAACGATCCTCACCTCGCCATGTTTTACTGAAGGGTTTTCAATTAAAAATTTCGCAGCCTGCATGATCGCCGCCACTCCGCTTTTGTCGTCAGCGCCAAGGAGGGTTGTACCGCTCGCTGTAATAATGTCTTTGCCAATATGGTTTTTGAGATAGGGAGATTCAGACACCTTTAATACCTGCGAATTATCATCCGGCAACACAATATCCTTTCCGTTATAATTCCTGTGAAGGATGGGCTTCACTCCTGTGCCGCTGCAGTCAGGGGCTGTATCTACGTGCGAGCAAAAAGCTATCACCGGAACATCAGCCTCAGAATTTGAGGGAATTGTTGCGTATACGTATCCGTGAGTATCCATAGAAACATCAGTCAGCTTCATGTCACGAAGTTCTTGTTCCAGAATGCGTGACAGATCTTTCTGCTTTTCCGTTGTGGGTGAAGTTTCACTTTCAGGATCGCTCTGCGTGTCAACCTGTACATAGCGCATAAATCGCTCTGCAACCTCTGCCGGATCGATGTTGATCATTTTTTTAATTTTTGCAAACTTAAGCTAACCAAATAAAAAAGGCAGCCCGAAGCTGCCGTGAATTCTTTGAAAGGAAAATATCTATGCTATCTCCACGAGTTCAATATCAAAAACCAATTCCTGACCGGCAAGAAAATGGTTTGCGTCGAGCACAACAACATCATCAAGCAATTCGGTAACAACTACGGGAAAGGGCTGTCCATCTTCATTGCTAAGTTGTAAGCTCATGCCTTTTTCCAGTTTCATATCTTCAGGCACATTTTCTTTTGGGAAGCGGATCACCGCATCTTCATTACGCTCTCCGTACGCATCTGCAGCTGCGATATTGATCGTTTTCTTCTCTCCAACTTCCATACCCGGCAAAGCTGCATCAAAACCTTTTATCATCTGACCCGCTCCAACCGTGAATTCAAGCGGTTCCCTGTTTACCGAAGAATCAAATTGTTCACCATTAACCAGCTTACCGGTATAATGAACTTTCACTACATCTCCTTCTTTTACTTTTTTCATACTAATACTTTTAATGTAAACGGTAAAGGTGAGCGCATTTTCCTTTAAACCGTCGAAATAAAAAAAATATTTACGCACATCATTTTATGTATTCTTTTCAATAAAAGGTGAAAAAAAACCTTTCCTTTGAAATATGATGTTTAAATTATTATTCACCTGGCTCCCCCTTCTTTTTATTTCCATCACACCCTGTGCCCAAAATAAAAATTCGGCTTCAATTTCTAACAGGGTTATTCCCGCTGCAGAGAGAATGGAAGTTTATTTGCCACTGTTGAAGGGCAAGCGTGTCGGCGTATTTGCCAACCAAACCAGTATGGTCCATAACACTCACCTGGTAGACACCCTCATAAAAAGCGGGATCCGCGTTGTAAAGATCTTTGGACCGGAACATGGCTTTCGCGGAACCGCAGACGCAGGAGAAAAAGTAAAAGACGGCATTGATGCAAAAACGGGATTGCCTGTCATCAGCCTCTATGGAAACCACAAACAACCTTCTTTGAAAGAGCTTGAGGATGTTGATCTCCTGGTTTTTGATATACAGGATGTGGGAGTAAGATTCTATACATATATCTCTTCTCTTGAGGAGTTTATGGAAGCCGCTTTTGAACATGGTAAACCATTGATGATACTTGACAGGCCAAACCCCAACGGGTTTTACGTTGACGGACCCGTTTTGCAACCTGCCTTTAAATCATTTGTAGGAATGCAGCCTGTTCCAATCGTATACGGGATGACGATCGCGGAATATGCCATGATGATTGCCGGTGAGGGATGGCTATCACAAAAAGCCAATGCGAGATTTGCATATTATAAAACAGCAGAGAATTCTGCTGACACGCCATTCCATTTCCAGATCATCAAAAACAAAAATTACGATCATACAACGAGGTATGAATTGCCGGTAAAACCATCGCCAAACCTGCCTGATATGCAGTCGATCTACATGTACCCTTCAACATGTTTATTTGAAGGCACCACGTTGAGCGAAGGACGCGGCACGGAAAAACCTTTCCAATATATCGGGCATCCATCTCTGCCGAAAAATTTGTTCTTATTTACGCCTTCTCCTACCGAAGGAGCTAAAAGCAGCAAACACTTCTATAAAAAATGTTATGGTTGGGATCTTTCAAAAGTAAAGCCCGTTGCACATCTGGAAATTAAATATCTGCAAGACGCTTATAAACTATTTCCAAAAAAAGATTCATTCTTCCTGAAAAATAATTTCTTCAATAAGCTGGCTGGTAATGATGAACTGATGCAACAGATAAAAGCAGGCCATAGTGAGGCGAATATCCGCAAAACATGGGAGAAAGACCTCAATGCCTTTAAAGCAATACGCAAAAAATACCTTCTTTATAAAGATTTTGAATGATGCAGAAATCCTGGCAATCGCTTCGCATCGTGTTCATGGGAACTCCTGAATTTGCAGTGGCTTCCCTGAGAAAACTTGTCGACCATGGTGCTGATATCGTAGGGGTAATTACCGCACCTGATAAGCCTGCCGGCAGGGGAATGCAACTTCAGCAAAGTGCTGTGAAACAATATGCGCTATCAAAAAGTTTGAAAATACTTCAGCCGGAAAAATTAAAGAATGAAACTTTCCTGGAAGATCTCAAACAATTGAATGCAGACCTGCAAATTGTAGTAGCATTTCGAATGCTGCCTGAAGTGGTTTGGAATATGCCTCCACTGGGTACGATAAATGTTCATGGATCATTGTTGCCAGATTACCGCGGAGCCGCTCCCATCAACTGGGCTGTGATTAACGGCGAAACAGAAACGGGCGTAACCACTTTTAAATTGCAGCACCAAATAGATACGGGGAATATTTTAATGCAGGCAAAGATTAGCATAGGAGAGAACGAAAATGCCGGCTCTGTTCACGACCGAATGATGGAATTGGGCGCAGAAGTATTGTTGAAAACTGTTGATGGGCTGGCAAAGGGAAGTATTACGGAAACACCGCAGGCGGCGCCCGGAAATATTAAGCATGCTCCAAAAATATTTACCGAAACCTGCCGGGTTAATTGGAATAAAGGGGTTGATGAAATTCACAACCTGGTTCGCGGACTGAGTCCATACCCGGCTGCATTCACCATGTTGCATCAAAAAAAATTAAAGATCTTCTCCGGGAGAAAAACTACGAGCTCCAAACCACAACCCGGAACGGTGGAAACGGATGGTAAAACATTTTTAAAATTTCATGCAGCCGACGGATGTTATGACCTGGAAGAAATTCAATTGGAAGGAAAAAAGAAAATGACCATACATGAGTTCCTCCGTGGCTACCGCTTCCCGTCTCAATAAGCAACAAGGCAGTCGAACTTTTCCGTTGTCACTCCCAGTTCTTCAGCAGCCGCATTGCTGATACGAAGATCGATCCCTTCATTTTGACTGATGTCAGGGATAACATCTAACACCTTCGCATAAACGCTTTTATTGGAAGCAGGGTTGGTGATCTTCACCACCGATCCTGCTATGGCGGTGTTATGAAAGCAATAATATTTTCCATCGTTCCAACCGCTGGTGCTTTTAAATGTTGCAGCAATACCATTTTTCTCCTTCACTTTTTTGCCCTGGGTTTGAGCCGCATAAATATCTTTAAATTTTCCCCCGGATGATGCACGGGCAACCGGTGCCGACTCTTGTTTTGACTCCTCTTTTTTTGCAACAACCGGTGCTTCCTTTTTTTCTGCAACAGGCTTTGGTTCTTCCTTTGTAACAGCTTTTACCACCTTTACTGGATGTTCCTCCTGGTATGCGATGCTCCCGGTTGATGGCACTGTGATAGCAAACTTTGCAAGTGGCGACAGATCGCTCTTCACTTTAAGAAAGCCGATGATGAGCGGGGAGCCTGCAAATGCATGGTCACCGGAAATCTTATTCCAAAGCCTGAGGTTTTCAACAGGTACATTCTTAAAAAGAGAACTTACAGATTCAAGAGACACCCGTGAAGGGGCGCGATAATAAAGGGGCACAAAAACTTCACCTGCTTCTGCTCTTCCATCTTGTGAAAAGTTTATTTCGTTCAACGGAATTTTCACCACCTGCCCAATACTTAATCCTCCGGGCGCATCAACATCCAAACCATTATATGGAGCGTAAACCCGCGGACTAATATTATATATCCGCCCGATACTATAAAAATTTTCCTTTGGAGCAGTGGTGTGGGAAAGATAATAGCCGGAAGAATTTCCTTCAACCATTATTTTTTTATCCTGGGCAAAAATTACAAACGGGCAAAGGAATAGCAGCAGCAGTAAATTTTTCATGGGATTCAAACAAATTTTTACAAAGATGGACAAAAATAATAATGATGCTCAAATAAAAGCACATTTGTTTGGCAGTGCTGCCGCTTTAACTTTTCATCCGAATGCGCCATTCTTTGGGATAGTAATTATTGATTCTATTGCCTAATGATTTTATCCAACCGAGTGGCAATTTTTTGTATGTGATCAAATACCATCCCGCCGGCAGTGTTACATTCATTTCTTCCCGACGCAGGTAACGAAGTGCGATTTCAATATCAACATCAAACTGCCTCACTCGTTCCGACACCAATCCACCAAGGGCAAGAGCGTGATTCGGGATCAATTCGCCTCTAACGATAACGCCTATCCGAAGCCCAGCGAGCTTAATATAAACCGTTTCCTGCAGTAAGGGGAGCATCTCCTTCATTCTGCCCGGCATTAATAAAATTTCATCATTCCATATTTCCGTGTCATAAAGATCCATATTCACCCATTGCGACAATACCCGCTCATTCGCTCTAACCGTAGTTGATCTTCTCCGGGTAAAATTTTTGAAGGTCTCGTCCGTGTTATTCTTTACAAAAGCGGCGATAAAAAATCCTTCACCATCGAGTTTATCAGGGTAAAAACGATAGCCGAAAGAGTCCTTGCCTATTTCAACCTCTACAATGTTCCATTCCGGTTTTATTGCAAGACGTGAACCTCTAAGGCCTTTCGAGAGGCACCATGCGGCAATTTCTTCGTCTTCCTCTTCTGAATATGAGCATGTTGAGTAGATCAGTACCCCATCGCCGGCAAGAGAAGGAAGAACCTGCTCCAGAATTTCTTTTTGGCGGCCCGCACACATCTCTACGTTTTGCAGGCTCCACTCATTCATTGCCCCGGGATCCTTTCTGAAAAGACCGCTACCACTGCAAGGCGCATCAACAACCACCAAATTAAAAACGGATTTTAATTTGCCTAATTGCGCCGGTGCAGAATTAGTGACCACAACGTTGGCAGCGCCCCACTTTGTAATATTCTCTTCGAGTATGCCCGACCGTGACTTGTGAATTTCATTGCTTACCAAAACACTTTCAGAAGAGATCAATGATTGTATCAGGGTAGATTTACCTCCCGGGGCGGCGCAGAGATCCAAAACAGTCATTGCTTCGCCCAGGTCACACAACTGCAAGATCACCTGCTCCAAAAACATACTGCTCGCTTCCTGCACATAATACGCGCCCGCATGAAGCAAAGGATCCAGCGTAAACACAGGCCGCGATTCCAGATAGTAGCCCGAACTGCACCAGGGAACATCACCTTTTACAGGAAAAGAAATATCTTTTTCAGAAATCTTTTTATGATTGATCCTGATAGAAGTTATTGCATTGCCGGATTCGTGCACATCAATAAATGCACTTTCATCAAAACCTTTGACCCCGTGTAGAGATCTAATCAACTCCGGCGGTAAATTCATCTGAATATCAATATCTTTCTATTCTCTGGTTATAATTATTTCTACGCGCCTGTTTCTTGCTCTGCCTTCTTCTGATAAATTATCAGCCACAGGTTGCTCGCTGCCTTTCCCGGAAGCAAATATTTTTCCCGCATTCTCAGGACTGCGTAGCTTTATGAGATGCAAGATACTGTAGGCGCGTTTTAAAGAAAGCTCGCGGTTATGATCTGCTGAACCGGTATTGTCGGTATGGCCAACTACATCGATTCTGGAATAAGGATCTTTTGTTGCCCTGCTGATAATTTTTTCAATTTCTTCAAAAAACGCTTTCGAAGGCTCCCATTCATTTGTTGCGAAATATAATTCGGGAAGAAGTATAGTATCTTTTTTTACCTCGGGCGGTCGTTCAGGAAAAAGGTGAACATGCTCTGTGTGCCTTGATTTTTGCGCTCTCAAAATCACTCCTGTTGATTCAGCACCGGAACAGAACAGCCCGTCAATCGGTTGAAGCTTTATCTCATCAATGAAGTAAAAAACATTACCCGCATCATTCATCAAATCCTTTTCTGAAAACGGAAGGCGATCTTCGGCAACATTTCCCAATAAACAAAACCTCCAGTTGCCCGCTGAAACAAAATTGACTTCTACCGCGTGCCACCCACGCCGCACCTCTGCAATGATGTGCTGCGGAACGATCCTTAAAAGCCGGCTTTCATCTTTCATGTCAACGCCGGCACGATTAGGCTCAGCATTTAAAAACAAAATATCAAGATGATGAAATGTTCGCAGGGAAGTATTTAGATAGAAGGTCAACTTATAAGAAACACCTTTACGCAGCGGGCATAAAGGCATGGTGTATACAAAAGGCCGTTCCCTGTCTTTCATATTTTCTACAGGAACAGGTAAATGATTTTTACCTAGCAGCTCGCGGGGATAGGCGCGACCGTAAACTTTTGGTATATCCGCAGGGTTGATGTTGAACCAACCAACGGGAGCACAGGGAACATTAAATTCAGTGCACCAGTTTATTTCTTCAAACCCGGAATTAATGAACAGGTTCTGCGATTTTACAGGAACAAAACTTCCTGAAAGTAAAAATATCAGTAGAAGATGTTTACACATTTTTTACTTCGGCGGTGAGATCCTGCAACACTTTCTTGGCATCCCCGAAGAGCATGGATGATTTGTCGTGAAAGAAAAGTTCATTCTCAATTCCCGCATAACCGGGTTTCATGCTTCTTTTGTTAATGATGATGGTTTTAGCATTCTCCACATCAAGAATAGGCATTCCATAAATCGGCGAAGAAGGGTCCGTTTTCGCGGCAGGATTGACCACATCGTTCGCGCCAAGTACCAGCACCACATCCGTAGTTTTAAATTCCTCATTCGCTTCTTCCATCTCCTGCAGTTTTTCGTAAGGCACATCCGCTTCCGCAAGCAATACGTTCATATGCCCGGGCATTCGTCCCGCAACGGGATGGATGGCATATTTCACTTCAACGCCTTTTTCCATCAGTATTTTTTCCAACTCATGGCATGTATGCTGTGCCTGCGCAACTGCCAGCCCATAGCCCGGAACGATCATCACTTTATTTGCATAACTCATCACCGTGGCCGCGTCACTCAGGGTGATCTCTTTATAATGACCTTGCGTACCCGCTGCTGCAGGTCCGGATTTATTTCCACCAAATGAACCGATCAACACATTTTTCAATGAACGATTCATTGCTTTGCACATCAGCATCGTGAGCAATGTTCCTGCGGCACCCACAAGTATACCTCCTGTGAGCATCACTTTATTATCATATAAAAATCCGCCGAAGGCTGCGGCAACACCGGTAAAGCTGTTCAGGAGAGAGATAACGACCGGCATATCCGCTCCGCCGATCGGCATCACGAAAAACACTCCATATAATAACGATAGCAGGAGGATCACATAAACCATTACATGAACGGTGGGATCCAACACGAGATATATAGCTGAACCTATTGCCGCCGCGAGCACAAAAAGATTAAGGATATTCTGACCTGTAAAGCTGAAATCTTTCACCTTTCCATTCAGTTTCCCCCAAGCGATCATGCTGCCTGAAAAAGATACGCTGCCGATAATGAGCCCGAGTACAATTATAATGATGGTTCCTGTATGTTCACCAATTCCCGTAAGTGCCATTTGACTATGCAGGTGGTTGAATTCAACAAGAGAGATCAATGCCGCACAAGCGCCACCCATACCATTGAAAAGGCTTACCATTTCCGGCATTGCGGTCATCTTCACCTTCTTCGCGGCAAGTGTTCCGATGATGCCGCCAATTGCAAGTCCGCCGAAGACCCACGCATAATTACGCAGGCCGTTACCATCAGCATCGCTGTAAAGAAATATAGTTCCCAAAATTGCCAGCCCCATACCAAAGGCGGCGACAAGGTTTCCTTTACGCGCAGTGGAAGGATGCGACAACATTTTCAATCCGATGATAAATGTTACCGAAGCGATGAGGTAAAGTATGGTTAGAATTTGCATGAAAGGATCGGAAAATTAATGTGAAGATTTTTTTGCGCCCTTGCCTTTAAACATTTCGAGCATTCTGTCTGTCACCACGAAACCTCCCACCACATTCAGCGTTCCCAGAATTACTGCGAGAAAGCCCAAACCGAGTGCGAGATAATTTCCTTCCTCGGCCTGCCCCATTACGATGATGGCGCCGATGATCACCACGCCATGAATGGCATTTGCCCCGCTCATTAAAGGCGTGTGCAGCACGCTGGGTACGCGTCCGATCACTTCAATGCCCACGAATATCATCAGGATAACGATGTAGATGATCTGTTGATTAACGGTTATCCATTCGAGGAAATTTTCCATGGCGTTCTTTTAAACTGTTGAAGGTTGCGGAAGAAGAAAGGGATGGATCACCTCTCCATCTTTAATAATGCAAGAGCCTTTAACGAGGTCGTCTGCAAAATCAAGATTCAATTCTCCATCTTTAATGATCAGCTGTAAGAAATTCAGAATATTCTTTCCGTACAACTTGCTTGCATCCACAGGCATTGTTCCGGGCAATCTTGAATTGCCGATGATGGTTACATTATTATAAACAATGGTTTCACTGTTTTTTGTTTGGGAAGTGTTTCCACCGGTGGCCGCTGCAAGATCTATGATCACTGAACCCGGTTTCATTTTCTGCAACATGTCGTCAGTGATCAACACAGGCGCAGGCTTACCGGGAATTTGCGCGGTGGTGATCACTATATCAGCCTTTGCCACGCTCTCCGAAATTTTTTCTTTCTGGCGACGAATGAAATCCTCCGATTGTTCAACGGCATATCCGCCCGCTTTTGAAGCATCCGCCGCGCCTTCCACCTCAATGAATTTTGCACCAAGGCTCATTACTTCTTCTTTCACGGCAGGGCGCGTATCAAATACTTCCACAACAGCGCCAAGTCTTCGCGCCGTAGCAATGGCCTGCAAGCCAGCAACTCCGGCACCGAGTATCATCATCTTCGCAGGAGGAATTGTTCCTGCGGCAGTCATAAACATCGGGAAGTAACGCGGGAATTTTTCAGCTGCCAATAACACAGCTTTGTATCCTGCAATGTTAGCCTGGCTGCTCAATACGTCCATGCTTTGCGCGCGTGTGGTACGTGGCAGCATGTCCATACTAAAAACTGTTTTACCTGCAGAGCACCAGGAAGCCAAATTATCTTTTTGATTGAGAGGCTGAAAAGTACCAAGCACTGCGCTTCCTTTAAAGGCGCCAAGATCCTGATTGGTTAGCGGATTTATCGATAAAACTATTTTGGAACGATCAAGCACATCTCCTCTTGAAGCCACTGAAGCACCCGCCTGCGTGTAAAGTTCGTCGCTTGCAAAAACATTTCGCCCTGCGCCCGATTCAACAAGCACATCCACCTTCCACTTTTTTAATGTGGCAATATGTTCGGGCAAAATTGAAACCCGTGATTCAAAACCGGGTTCCTGCAAAACGCCAATGATCATAAGCTTTAGAATATCGACTAAGATAATTAAAATCTTATCGTGAAATGTTGCCTATGCTTAAAGTCTTTTCGAAAAAATACAATGCCGATAAAGAACAGATCGATCGTAAGTGTGACCGCGTCATCTTTCTTTATCTCTTCCCAGGCCGCTTCCATTTCCGAACTCCAGTGAATATCGTCAAATATAAGAATCGAATTTTCGTGAACCGAATGTTTGATCTGTCCAAAATATTCCAGCGTTGGTTTATAGCGATGATTGCCATCTACAAATGCGAGGTCTACACGCGGCATAGACTCCAGTACGGGCTTAAGATGTTGTTCAAACGTTCCGGTATGGAGCCTGATGTTGTTCAGGTGCATTTTTTGAAAACACTCTTTCGCAACCGCAGCTATCTCCGGCGAGCCTTCAATGGTGTGCACAGTTTCCACAGCTTTTGATAAATAAGAAGTGGTCACGCCAAGCGAGGTGCCCAACTCTAAAACGTTTTTTGACTCATAATATTTCGCGATGCGAAACAAGAGTTTGCCGTATTTAGCGGGTTTGAGGGATGTTTTTGCAATGCCGGATACTGTTCTTTTATTGTTCTTCAGAGTTATTGAACCCGCCCCGAAATCCTGCACGTTAAGAACACGCTTATCACGAAGCAATTTTTGTCGTGTATCCCCAACCGTTATATAGTGATCATAAGGTCCGTTATCATTCAGCACATGTTTTACAAAATCGAAAACAAAGGGAGAATGAATACCATGGCCTTTTCCATTCGAAGCGGAAAAATAATATTTGAGATATTTTTTTGCTAATTGAAGAGGACTGTACACGGGGGGTGTGAATTAAATTTTATTCCACACTTCAAAGGTATAAGGCCATGCATGCTTTTCATCAACTTCAAATCTTTTTTCTGATTCGAGATTGAATTCACCGGAATTTATTTCCGGGTAAAATGTATCACCTTCAAGCGTCGTGTGAACGCGTGTCATGTAGATTCGGTCAGTAACTTCCATTGTTTGCCGGTATATTTCCCCTCCGCCAATTATGAAGATCTCTTTGAAATTTTCATTTCGTGCGTATTCTATTGCCTTGCTGATGTTTCCAACGCGAACAACTCCTTCCCTGTTCCAGTCTTTATTGGTTGTGATTACAATGTTCAATCTCCCCGGCAAAGGTTTGTTCACACTTTCGAATGTTTTTCTTCCCATTATAACAACCATTGCCCAGGTAAGGTTTTTAAAATATTTGAGATCGTTAGGGAGGTGCCAAAGAAGCTGACCATTCTTTCCAATCGCATTATTTTCTGTTGCAGCAACCAGGTGAGAGATCATTCAGAAAAGTTTTAAGTTAAACAGCAACAGGAGCTTTAATAGCAGGGTGGCTTTGATAATTGATCAATTCAAAATCTTCGAACTTAAATTCAAATATGCCTTTCACCTCCGGATTGATCTTCATCTGTGGCAAAGGAAAAGGATCGCGCCTCAATTGCAATTCGGCCTGTTCAAAATGATTGTTATATAAATGTGCATCGCCAAATGAATGGATAAATTCTCCCGGATCCATGTCAACCACCTGAGCGATCATCATAGTGAGCAAGGCATAGGAGGCAATATTAAAAGGAACGCCAAGAAAAACATCAGCACTCCTTTGGTATAACTGGCAACTCAATTTTCTCTTACCATTCTCACCTGCTGGGGAAGTATAAAATTGGAAAAGGCAATGGCAGGGCATGAGATTCATGCGAGGAAGATCAGCCACATTCCACGCGCTGATGATCAGGCGACGGCTGTCGGGATTGGTTTTTAACTGCTGAATAAGATCTGTGACCTGGTCCACCGTTTTACCATCGGCACCTTCCCATGAACGCCATTGTTTGCCGTACACGGGACCAAGATCGCCATTCTCATCAGCCCATTCATCCCAGATGCTTACCTTGTTTTCCTTCAGCCAGGCAATGTTTGTGTCGCCTTTTAAGAACCAGAGCAATTCATAAAGGATACTCTTCAAATGAACTTTCTTCGTGGTCACCAGCGGAAACCCATCCTGCAAATTGAACCTCATTTGGTAGCCGAATACGCTTCGTGTACCCGTACCCGTTCGGTCGCTTTTATCGGCACCGGTTTCAATAATATGTTTAAGTAGGGAAAGATATTGCTGCATGGGTGCAAGATACAATTTGACAAAAGATCAAACCCGGCCCAAACCGGGCTGTGGAAAGGCGGTGCATAGCTTTCTTTTAACAGCCCAAAAAGCCGTGAGAGCAGTATCTTTGCACATCGTATGAGTACAAAAGGTAAAGTATTGATGGCCATGAGCGGCGGTATCGACAGCACGGTTGCTGCCCTGATGCTGCACAAACAGGGCTACGAGGTGGTGGGAATTACCATGAAAACCTGGGATTATGCAACCAGTACCGGCCCCACGGGCAAGAAGGAAACTGGTTGCTGTAATATAGACAGCTTTAATGATGCTCGGCTGGCTGCGGTGCAGCATGGCTTTCCACATTTTATATTGGACATCAGGGAAGAATT
Organism: Bacteroidota bacterium; assembly: GCA_023433345.1. Classification (GTDB taxonomy): domain Bacteria; phylum Bacteroidota; class Bacteroidia; order Chitinophagales; family Chitinophagaceae; genus Ferruginibacter. Next base: position 14,327 of record JAEZDA010000112.1, read on the forward strand.
CGGCGATTTCGTGATTGAAAACTTTGTGGATGAATACCTTGCAGGCCGAACGCCCAACCCCTGCGTGATGTGCAATACGCACATTAAATGGCGCGCCTTATTGAAAAGAGCCGATGCTTTGGGATGCGATTTCATTGCCACCGGGCATTATGCGCAGGTTCACCAGCACGAAAATGGAAGATATTTTATTCGAAAAGGTTTGGATGAAACTAAGGACCAAAGCTATGCGCTGTGGGGCTTGCAGCAGGATCTGTTGAGCCGTACGCTGCTTCCATTGGGCACTTACCATAAAACCGAGATCAGGCAGATGGCCCACGATTTCGGATATCCCGAACTGGCCAAAAAAAGCGAGAGCTACGAAATTTGTTTCGTACCAGATAACGATTACCGCGGTTTTTTGAAACGCCGCGTGCCGGGGCTGGAAGAAAAAGTGGATGGCGGAAATTTTGTTGACCCATCGGGAAAGATCCTAGGAAAACATAAAGGCTATCCTTTTTATACCATCGGGCAAAGAAAAGGTCTGGATATAGCGCTTGGCAAGCCTGCTTTTGTCACGGCGATAGATCCGGATACCAACACCGTTGTACTCGGAGAAGAGAATGACCTGCAACGCACTGAAATGCGCGTGGGCAAGTTGAACTGGATGAAATACGATGGATTCTCAGGTGAAATGGATGCTGTTACAAAGATCCGTTACAAAGACGCCGGTGCAATGGCCTCCCTTGAAGCATACGAAAACGGGGTGAATGTGCGTTTTTATGATGCGGTGAAGGGCGTCGCGCCGGGGCAAAGCGCTGTTTTCTATGAAGGCGATGATGTGATCGGCGGCGGTGTTATTCAACGCATGCCCGTTTTTTAAGGTTCGCGGGTATTACCTAACTTAAGGCCATGAAAAAAATACTGGTGCCGATGCTGGCACTTTTCGCTCTTGCAATTTCTTCCTGCGAAAAATCTGAAGAAATACAAAGTACTCCCATCTCCGATTATGCCCCACTGTTAGTGGGCAAATATATCGCCTACCAGCTTGATTCAACCATCTATACCGATTTTGGTGTTACGCGCGAAGTTCATAGCTATGAGGTGAAGTATGAAGTGGATGAGGAGATCACTGACGCGCTTAATGAAACTGCGTTTAGGGTTGTCCGTTATATTAGAAATATCGGTGGCACTACGTGGACGCCAGACGCCACCTTCATGGCAAAGAACACCGGCCAATCGCTCGAATTTGTTGAGAACAATCTGCGCTTCATCAAATTGCGCCTCCCCTTCTCAAACGGATTTTCCTGGAAAGGAAATTCATATTTCGATACACAGTCGCAGTACTCCGAGCTGAATTATATGGACGATTGGGATTACCAGTATGAGGCCGTTGGTGAGCCTGCAACCGTGGGCGGACTGACCTTTCCGAACACCGTCACCGTTAATCAGCGCGACGAAATTATCGGTGACCCCAATGAACCGCAGTTTTACAGCGAGGTGAATTACAGTGTGGAACAATACGCGAAAGAGATCGGCCTTATCTACAAAGAATTCTACCACGACGAATATCAGCCACCAACCACCATCGGCGGCAGCGGCTATCACGTGGATGGATCGTACGGAGTAAAGCTATCGGTGATAGACTATAATTAGTAGGATTTACGGTGTACGATTTACGATGTACGATTTACGATGGATGCTCTCTTAGTGGACCTCAGTTTCACTGTGAATCTCCGTGACGACTGTTAGTTTGAAGTTGGTAGTTCCTGCATGTTTTTACAATTGACTATGTAGGATGCGATTTAGCCTTTACCTTTTACAACAAACTCACAACTCAAAACCCAAGACTTAAAACTACCCTCCCTATTTCTTCCTGTAAAATGCGATCAGATCCGTATTCGGAATATTGTTCACTCCCAACTGCCGGAACATCGTAACTAGTTGCCCCCGATGATAGGTTTGATGATTGAACAGATGATGAAGCATTTCATACACCGGCTGTTTAAACTGCTCCTTTTTCGAATTTCTATAAATGAATTCGTGCTGCAGAGCAGGTTCAGTGGCGAGATCCACCCATTCCTTCCATTGTTTTGATTGAGCGATCAGGGTATTGCCTAATTCCATCACACTTCCGGAAAAGGTCGTGGGAAATTCAGGATTTTCAATAAGTTTCATCCGCTGCCACCACACGTATTCCACGCTCCACAAATGCATCACAGTTTTAAACACTGAAGGAAAGCTGCTGGAAATTTCCTGATGAATTTGCTCATCAGTGAGGTTGTTTACCGTGTCTACAATGCGATGATTACTTAACAAATTATACGCAGCATATGGCGCAAGTAATTTCTTCATGCCAGCTTTTAAATCAAAAGTAATTCCAAACGGTGAATGTGTAGCTTTGAAAAAATGAATTCTATGAATCCGACGATACGGCCCGCCATAATGGAAGATTGCGGGCGCATGATGGAATTGATCCGTGAGCTGGCTATTTATGAAAAAGCGCCGGAGCAGGTGACCGTATCGATGGATCACTTTATTGAAAGCGGCTTCGGTAAAGACCCGGTGTGGTATGCCTGGGTGGTGGAAACCGATGGAGAGGTTGTCGGCTTCGCATTATATTATATCCGGTATAGCACATGGAAGGGTCAGCGCATGTACCTCGAAGATATCTTGGTAACGGAATCACACCGTGGCAAAGGATTGGGGAAACTACTGCTTGATAAACTGATAGCAATATGCAAGGAAAAAGGCTACTCAGGCATGATGTGGCAGGTGCTGGACTGGAATGAGCCAGCCATCCGTTTCTACGAAAAATTTCCGGGAGTGACCTTTAGTTCCGAATGGGTGAATGTGAGTTTGGAAGTGAGGTGAAAGGTTTAAGGTCCAGGGTGCATGGTTCAAGGTGCAGGGTTGTGAATTAAAAAGTAAAAATTCAAAACTAAAAATGTGATCAGCGCAAATCAGCGTCGCATTTAATCCGCGGAAATCTGGGGGAAAATATTTCACGCAAAGATGCAATGGATTGACGAATTACGATTTACGATGGACGATTTAAGATGAATTCACCTTCAGTGGATCTAGGTGAAAAACAGAATTAAAAAGTAAAAATTCAAAACTAAAAATGTGATCAGCGAAAAGCGCCGGTAGATTTTAATCCGCAGTAAATATTACAGCCTGCTGATACAAACGGTCTGAAAATTTCACACAAAGGCCACTAAGAATACATAAGAACACGAAGTGAAGTACCCTCTCAGTGGATTTCCGTTCCTCCGTGGATCTCCGTGACCCAAAAATTTAAAAGTAAAAATTCAAAATTAGAAAACGCAGTCAGCGCAATCAGCGGGAAATATTTCACGCAAAGATGCAAGGAAGACAAAGACGCAATGCACCAGCCCATGGATTGTCGAGTTTGCCAATTTCAACGCCACCAAACCAACATCCGACATTCAACATCTAAAATCCAACATCCAATAAACCTCATCCATAAAAATTTTAACCTCTACCCAACCTTCCTTTCCCGTATGCAGTATATTAGTTAGACATAATATCTTATACCAATAAAATTCCGGTTATGCAAAAGCAATTTTCCATTAAGTTATTACTCCCGTTATTCTTACTTTTTGCGGCCATCACCATTTTTTCATGCCGAAAAGATGATGTGCCCAATTCTCCAGAATTTCCAGATCTCCAAAGCAGGATCGCTTCTTCAGTATCAGGTTTTGTGAGTGATGAAAACAATCTGCCTGTTCAGGGTGCAACCGTTCGGGTGGGAACCAATTCTGCCTCCACTGATGAGTATGGATATTTTTCCTTCACAGATGTGCAGGTTGTAAAAAATGCTGCCGTAGTAACGGTAACGCATAGTGGCTATTTCAAGGGAATCAGAACCTACATTGCAGAAGCCGGTAAGTCGGCCGTAGTTCGAATCAAGCTTTTGCCAAAAACCAACATCGGCACCATTGACGCTGCAGCAGGTGGAAGCGCCACTGCCGCTGATGGACTAAAAGTTGAACTTCCTGTAAACGCTGTTGTAGATGGTTCGGGAGCCGTTTATACCGGCCCTGTTACTGTTTCAGCAAAATGGCTTAACCCGGCCGCCGATGACTTTGCACAAATAATGCCCGGTGATCTTCGTGCTTTAAATACTTCCGGAGAAATGCGCACACTACTTTCTTATGGCATGGCCGCGGTTGAACTTACTGGCAGCGGTGGACAAGCTCTTCAAATTGCTCCCGGTAAAAAATCTACAGTGTCATTTCCTTTGCCTTCCACCTTGCAAGGTCCCGCGCCTGCTTCAATTCCTCTCTGGCATTTTGATGAGGAAAAAGGACTTTGGATAGAAGAAGGGAGTGCAAATAAAGTTGGCGATAAATATGTAGGCGAGGTAAGCCACTTTTCTTTCTGGAATTGCGATGTGCCCGCCAATTATGTACAATTCAATGTAACCGTTGAGGATGTAGATGGAAACCCTGTTCCCTGGGCTGTGGTTAAGCTTACCATGGTGAACAGTCCGTTTACAGCCACACACGGAATTACAGATTCTTCCGGTTATGTGAATGGCGCTATCCCCGCAAATACTGACCTTATAATGACCGTATTTGGCGGATACAATTGCGGCACGCCGTTGATCACGCAAACCGTCGCGGGATCGAACGGAAACATTTCCCTTGGAACAGTCACGCTCCCTGCAGCGAATATGGCCACTGTTAGCGGCACCATTTCCAATTGCGCGATGCAGCCGGTAACTGATGGATACGTGATCATGAATGTTTCGGGTATCCCTTACCGTTATCCTGTCGATAATTCGGGCGCCTTCACTTTCTCCTTCCCGATCTGCGCAGGCAACAGTACGGTTACAATTATTGCTGAAGACATTGCCGGCAGCCAGCAGTCAACTCCGGTAACGCACACGCTCACAACAGGTGCAAATGCGCTGGGCAACCTGCAGGCCTGCGGGGTTACCACTTCACAGTTCATGACCTACACCGTTAATGGCACTCCATATACGTTTACTGCTCCGGGAGACAGTCTCTATATGAGCGGAAACGGAACCAATAATATGTTCGTAGTGGGCGCCTTCCAGGTTACCGGAAACCGCTGGGCACAACTTGCTATTGAGAGAACCGGCATTGGCGTGGGAACTGCACAGGAAGCTTATTACTTCCAATCGTCAGACATCAATGATTCTACCCGCATGATCTCTCCTCCGAATATCGTTAACATCACTGAATATGGCAATGTTGGTGAGTTCATCAGCGGAAATTATAACCTCATACTTACCGGCGAGCCGCCAACTAATCAAACCTACACGGTCAACGGCAGCTTCAGGGTAAGAAGAACATGGTAAAGATTGTTTTGTTAGACCTGGTAAATCAAAAGGCGGTAGGGAAACCTGCCGCTTTTTTTGTAATATGAAGAAAAGATTTTTATCTTTCTGAACCTCCACGCCACACATTATTCAAACTAACAAAAAACAAATGAAAAAATCCGTGTTTCGTCTCTTAACAGCAGTGGCGCTTTTAAGTGGACTATTTCTTTCCTGCAAAAAAGATGAGTCCCCTTCTTATCAACCGAATTTGCCTGATCTTCAAAGCCGCGTCACTTCCTCCGTTTCAGGCTTTGTAATTGATGAGAACGATCTTCCTGTATCGGGCGCTACGGTTAAGCTAGGAATGAACACCTCCTCAACAGATCAGTACGGTTTTTTTTCTTTCACCGATGTGGAAGTTATTAAGAACGCGGCGGTAGTAACGGTAACGCATAGTGGCTATTTCAAGGGTATGCGCAGCTACGTAGCAGAAGCCGGAAAGCCGGCCATGGTGAGAATAAAACTTCTTCCAAAATCTGTAATAGGCTCAATTGATGCTGCTGCTGGCGGTAGTGCTACTGCCGCGGATGGATTGAAGATCGAACTTCCCGCTTCCGGAGTTGTTGATGGGTCTGGCGCTGCTTATACTGGCGCAATAACTGTTGCTGCGAAATGGTTGAACCCAACGGCTGATGATTTCTCGCAAATAATGCCAGGAGACCTTCGCGCCCTGAATACACTGGGAGAAATGCGCACCTTGCATTCTTACGGTATGGCTGCCGTAGAACTTACCGGTAGCGGCGGAGAAGCGCTCCAAGTTGCCCCCGGAAAAAAATCTGTAGTTTCATTTCCCTTGCCTTCCACATTGCAAGGTTCTGCACCGGCAACTATTCCTTTGTGGCACTTCGATGAGGAAAAAGGCCTTTGGATAGAAGAAGGAAGCGCTACTAAAGTGGGTGATAAGTACGTAGGTGAAGTGAGTCATTTTTCTTTTTGGAACTGTGATGTACCGATTGACTTTATTGAGTTCAGCTTAACTGTGGTAGATTTGAACGGCGAGCCTGTTCCCTATGCCAAGGTTCGCTTAAGTACATTGACCAGCCCGTTTACCAGCGCCCAGGGATTTACAAATGCTTCCGGTTACGTGAACGGAATCGTCCCTGCAAACACTGATCTGGCGATGAGCATTTACACCGGCAACAACTGCACCACTCCATTATATACGCAGAATATCCCGGCTTCGGCAATTGATATTTCCCTTGGAAACATAATTATAGCTGCCACGGCTTTATCTAACCTGAGTGGCACTGTAGTGAATTGCAGCTTGCAACCTGTTACCGACGGATATATAATAATGAACGTTGGCGGAACGTATTACCGGTATCCGTTGAATACTAACGGTTCTTTCAATTATAACTTTCCGGGCTGCCCTTCTCCGCAAAACGCCTCACTAATTGCAGTTGATGCTTCCGCAAATGAACAGTCTGCACTTATCAATCATACCATCGTTCCGGGATCAAACGCTATCGGTCAAATTCAGGCTTGCGGACTTTCGACAGTTGAATTTTTTAATTACTCTATAGACGCTCCCAATGTACATCAAGGTAATAACAGTTTTTCCAGCGCTGCGGGTGATACGGCCTTTCAAGAAAGTGCATGGGCTGAAATAGCGATTTTTGCGGAGAATAGATTGACAGGCAAATGGGTTATCTTAAGAATGGATGATCAGGCTATTGCAGCAGGTTCTTCCCAATCAGCATGGAGTTTTTTAGACTCGGATCTGTATGATCTGGGAATGTCGGGGCTAACTCCTCGTCCAACCAATAATCAGGTTCATATAACAGAATACGGCGCCATTGGTCAATTCATCAGCGGAACCTTTAATCTAACTTTCGAATCATATCCCGGTCAGCCTGATATGGAGGTTTCGGGAGAATTCAGGGTGAGACGGCGATATTAACAAACATCACAAATAATTTACCGCAACTATAAAGTTGTACAAACTGAAATGATCACATTTACAAAGGCGGCGGGGAAACCTGCCGTTTTTTTTAATTTTAAATATTATCTTAACTTTATATGCTTCCTCTCCCCACAGTTTAACTAAAATTCCTGTTATGCGAAATTTCAAACTTTGCACTGTTTTGCTTTTAACGGCTTCGATCATTTTTTCGGAAGGATGCAAGAAAGCAGACTCTCCCACCCTTCCGCAAGGACCCGACTTTGAAACAAAAATGAGAATAAAGATCGAGGGCTTTGTAACAGATGAGAACAATACGCCCCTCGGAGGAGCGCTGGTTAAGGCGGGAGCTGCCACGGTTATCTCCAATCAGTATGGATATTTTAGCTTTGATGAAGCTGAGGTGTCCAAGATCTCGGCCGTTATCAGCGTACAGCATCCTGATTATCTAACTGCTTTCCGATCATCAGTTCCGAAACAGGATCAGTCGGCATTTCTTCGTGTAAAGATGATGAGGAAAATTAGTGCCGGTTCATTTGATGCGGCCTCGGGTGGGTCGGTAACAATTCCTTCCGGCCTGGAGGTTTCTCTTCCTGCAAATGGCGTGGTTGATGCCGGCGGAGTTTTATATTCCGGTACAGTTACGGTTGTAGCAGAAAATATTGATCCATCCTCAGGGGATTTCGCATTAAGAATGCCCGGTGATCTGCAGGCAGTTGATGAAACAGGAAAGTTAGGCATGGTAAAAGCCTTCGGAATGAGCGCCATAAAATTACTGGGCGACGGGGGCGAGTCGCTACAGATTGCGCCGGGAAAGAAAGCAGTTATAGGCATCCCTATAACTGCATCGGCGACTTCTTCTGCTCCGGCAAATTCTGCCCTATGGTATTTTGATGAACAGAAAGGAATTTGGATGCGCGAAGGTGAGGGCATGAAAAACGGCACACGATACACGGCGGAGGTAAGCCATTTTTCCTTCTGGAGTTTCGCTTCATTTAGCTCAGTGGTTCCACTTGATTTCACTATCCTTGACAGCGCTTCGAGGCCTGTGGCAGGCGCATTGGTTCGCGTGACAAATGTATCCGACCCTTCAACGGTTGCTTATGCCTATACAAACAGCAATGGCTATTTGTCAGGGGTTGTTCCTGAAGGTACTGACCTTGTTATGGAAATTTTCGCCGGGCTCGGATGCACCACACCGGTGCACACTGTAAACCTGCCTGCTTCCAATTCTGCGATCTCTTTTGGAGATATAACGGTTCCATCTTCCCAATCTATACTGATCAGCGGAACTATAGCCACCTGTTCCCTGTCGCCGGTTGCGGATGGTTATCTCTATCTAATAATAAACGGTCAGCACTTACGATACTCCGTTACTAACGGTAGCTTTCAATTTCCCCTTATACATTGCCTTGCCGGAAATAATGTGACAGTGATAGCTGGCAACGCAGCAGCCTCGGTAGAATCTTCACCGCAGTCTTTTACAGTTACTTCTCCAAATTTAGATCTGGGAAACATACAGGCTTGCGGAAATACGGCGCAGGAGTTTTTATATTGCACCATCAACGGAGTGGATTATTCATTCGTTGAGCCGACAGATTCAATACAACATTCATTTTTTGATCCCGGCAACTACTCAAGGGTTTCCGCCTTTAATGATGCCGGAGATGTAGCATGGTTTGAATTTGAAAACACAGATATACTAACGGTGGGCTGGCCGGGCAACATCGTGTCATTTTATTCTTCAAACATCAACGATACCATCACGCCGCAGTTTTCAATTTTCACCACAGAATCTGCCTTTTGGGGAACCGGCGGGTTTCTCGGTGGATATTTCCAGGGGCAGGGAACAGGAAGACCTCCAGCGAATACCGTTTACAATGTTTCCGCCACCTACCGGGTGCGCAATTGAGGCATAACTTATTGTGTATTGAATTTTTCTTACAGCGGCGGGGAACCCTGCCGCTTTTCTTCGCAGTCTCTAGCTGGAAATCATCGGTTCCAATCCGACCGATTAGCCACATCCAACCATCCCGTTGATCCGAAGAAAATCAGAACAAAACCTGACTAAAGACTACTGGCTTTGGACTACCGACTAAATCGTACTTTTGCCGCACTAAAAAAAGCTGAGGCGGGCAATGCCGTACAAGTGTGCGACGCAACCAGAGATGCATAGCGTTGGTTCGCCCGGCTCCAAACAAATACTACGATGGCAAATAAAATAAGCATGGGAAGTGATGGGAAGTTGAAAGTGCCCGATCAACCGATCATTCCATTTATTGAAGGTGATGGCATTGGACCCGAAATTTGGCAGGTTGCGCAAAAGGTTTTCGACACGGCTGTTGAAAAATCATATGAAGGAAAGAGAAAGATCGAATGGAAGGAAATGCTCGCAGGTGAAAAAGCGTTTAACCGTACGGGTGAGTGGCTGCCTGCAGACACATTGCAAACTGCGAAGGAATATGTTATATCAATAAAAGGCCCGCTTACAACGCCCACTGGAGGCGGCATACGTTCACTAAATGTGGCGATGCGGCAGGACCTTGATCTTTATGCCTGTGTTCGCCCTGTGAAATGGTTCAAAGGTGTCCCCTCTCCTGTTGTTCATCCCGAACATGTGGATATGGTGATCTTCCGCGAAAACACCGAAGATATTTATGCCGGCATTGAATGGAAAGCAGGATCAGCCGAAGCTCAGAAGTTTGAAAAATTCTTATTGGAAGAAATGGGCGTTACAAATGTTCGCTTCCCCGGCGAATCGAGTTATGGTGTGAAGCCGGTTTCATCTGCGGGCACGAAAAGGTTGGTACGTTCCGCAATAGAATATGCACTTGAAAATAATCTCCCTTCCGTTACGCTGGTTCACAAAGGAAACATCATGAAATTCACTGAAGGTGGTTTTCGGAACTGGGGCTATGAAGTGGCACGCGAAGAATTTGGTGATAAAACCTTTACCTGGGATGAATGGGATGAGCTAAAGAAAACTAACGGTGAGGCACACGCGAATGAAGTGCAACGCAAAGCGATCAGTGAAGGAAAGCTCCTGGTGAAAGATATCATTGCTGATAATTTCCTTCAACAAATTTTGATAGCGCCGAAAGATTTTTCAGTGGTTGCAACGCTAAACCTGAATGGTGATTATATTTCTGATGCTCTGGCCGCAGAAGTAGGCGGAATAGGCATTGCGCCCGGAGCCAACATCAATTACAAAACGGGCTACGCTGTATTTGAAGCAACGCATGGCACTGCACCAAAGTTCGCAGGTACAGATAGCATGAACCCTTCATCAATTATTTTAAGTGGATGCATGATGTTGGAATATATGGGCTGGAAAGAAGCTGCGGAAATGATCACCACTGCATTGCAGGCAACCATCATGCGTAAAACCGTTACGATAGATTTCTTTAACCTGATGCGGGGCGCAACCCTTCTGAAAACTTCAGAATTTGGCCAGGAGATCATCAATAATATGGGCGTTGTAACAGCAGACTTCCAGTTGAAACAAAGCTCAAGCCTCTAAAATAATCAAGCAACTTTTTATAGCAAACAAAACAATATGTCAAAGATCAAAGTAAACAATCCCGTTGTTGAGTTAGACGGAGACGAGATGACAAGGATCATCTGGAAGTTCATAAAAGACAAACTAATTCTGCCGTATATCGAAGTTCCGATCCAGTATTTTGACCTCGGAATGGAACACCGTGATGAAACCAATGACCAGGTAACGATTGATGCCGCAAATGCCATCAAGGCGTGTGGCGTTGGTATTAAATGTGCCACGATTACTCCTGACGAGGCACGCGTGGAAGAGTTTAAACTCAAACAAATGTGGAAGAGCCCAAATGGTACCATCCGCAACATTCTCGACGGAACCGTTTTCCGGGAGCCGATCGTAATGAATAATGTTCCGCGCCTCGTTACCAACTGGACGGCGCCTATAATTGTTGGCCGCCATGCTTTTGGAGATCAGTATCGTGCAACCGATACCGTTATTAAAGGAAAAGGAAAACTCACCATGACCTTCACACCGGAAGGCGGAGGAGAAGCCCAGACCTTCGAAGTGTTCAACTTCAAAGGAGATGGTGTTGCGATGACCATGTACAATACAGATGAAAGTATTTATGGCTTCGCGCGCAGTTGCTTTAACATGGCCTTAAGTAAGAAATGGCCACTTTATCTTTCTACCAAGAACACGATCCTTAAAAAATACGATGGCCGCTTTAAAGATATTTTTGAAGAG
>JAEZDA010000015.1 GCA_023433345.1 Bacteroidota bacterium
TTTTGAGACCGGAAGAATTCAGGCATTGGAGGATCTGATCGCCGTTACGCCTTCAGGTATTCTGCAGATGATGAAAATAAAAGGACTTGGCCCGAAAAAGATAAACACTATCTGGAAAGAAATGGAGATTGAAACCGTAGGAGAACTTCTTTATGCATGCAAAGAAAACCGTTTAAAATTATATAAGGGGTTTGGTGAGAAAACGCAACAGGCTATTGCAGACAGCATCGAATTTTTTCTGAAGAGCCGGGGAAAATTTCTCTATGCCCAGGTTGTTGAACTGAGTGAAGAGATGACAAGTAAAATGAAAAGCTTGTTTGGAGAAAGGAAAGTTGTTATAGCAGGAGATGTTGCCAGGCAAAATGAAATTGTTGATGCGCTGGAATATGTTATTCAGACGGATGATATTGAGATCATCGCCGCACTTGAAAAAGAAGGTTTTGTGAGCGAAACTTCTGCGGAAGGGCTTTCCTTCAGAACTCCTGAAGGAATTCGCCTGTGCATTTATCCTGTATCGGAATTGAACTTTGGCTACGAATCTATTTCCAGGGCAGCATCACCGCACTTTACTGAGGCATTTGTGGAGCGAATCTCCCCGAAAGAATCTGAAGGATTAACTGAGCAGGAGATCTTCAAAAAGGCCGGGCTGCCGGTAATTCCGCCCTTCCTGAGAGAAGACCCCAAAATTTTCCACCATTATAGCGCGAACTCTAAAATCATCAGGCTTGAAGATATCAAAGGGATCATTCATAGTCATTCCAATTGGAGCGACGGCAGCAATACCATAGATGAAATGGTGAAAGCATGTAAAGATCGTGGAATGGAATACCTGGTGGTGACCGATCACAGCAGATCCGCTTTTTATGCAAACGGTTTAACTGAGGAGAGAATAAAGGAACAGCACACATACATCGATCAACTCAACGGTCGCCTGGATGGCTTTCATGTGTTTAAAGGGATTGAAAGCGATATTCTCCACGATGGGCGCTTAGACTATCCTGATTCCGTATTGTCAACCTTTGATGTGGTGATCGCCTCGATACATAGCAACCTGAAAATGGCGGAAGAAAAAGCAACCGCACGATTAATTGCTGCAGTTGAAAACCCGTACACAACCATCCTCGGCCACATGACAGGAAGGCTGCTATTAAGCAGAAATGGTTATCCCATCAATCATCGAAAAGTAATAGATGCATGCGTTGCTAACAATGTGGCCATAGAATTAAATGCGCACCCGAACCGCCTTGACATCGACTGGCGCGAAATTTCTTACGCACTTGAAAGGGGCGTTTACATATCTATTGATCCCGATGCGCATTTTATAGAAGGACTTGATGATATAAAATTCGGTGTATTGGTTGCACAAAAAGCTATGCTTCCGCCAGACAGAAACTTAAGCAGCATGAGCCTAAACGCTTTCAGAAGTTACCTGCTGAATAAGTGAGGTTAATTTTTTAAAGGAAGTTCAACAAAGAAGGTTGTGCCTTTGCCTGCATTAGGTTGAAACCAAATTTTCCCGCGTGCGTGTTCCACCATTCGCTTGCTCATTGCAAGCCCAAGACCGGTTCCCGATGACTTTGTAGTAAAGTTTGGAGTGAAGATATTTTCACGGATAGAGTCTGCAATTCCGTGACCGTTGTCGGACACCCGTACTACCAGATTATCAGAATCAATGTACTGGTCAACGGTAATTTTAGCCTGCTCATTTTCAGGGGTTGCCTGGATTGCGTTCTGCAGAAGATTGGTAAATATCCTGTTGATATGGGTTTTATCTGCTTCAACGATTGTTGAATGCTTTAGCAGATTTGCATTTATTCGAATATCCTCATTGGCCGAATAAAGTTGAAGAACTCCCCTTAATGCTTCAGTGATATCCACCTCCTCTCGTTTAGCATTCTCGATATTGGCAAACTGGCTGAATTCAGATGCGATCATGCTCAGATGGTCTATCTGTTCAACCAGGGTTTGAGCCACATTTGAAGTAAGTTCTTTTATGTCAGGTGAATCTTTCTCAATGGCCTTTTGCAAATATTGCATGCTAAGCTTCATGGGCGTGAGCGGGTTCTTAATTTCATGAGCTATCTGTTTTGCCATCTCCCTCCATGCGCCTTCCCTCTCTGATTTTGCAAGAGCCCTGGCGCTTTCGTCGAGCTTTTCCACCATCTTATTGTATTCTGCAACTAATTGCCCGATCTCATCGCCTCTCGTCCATGTAATAGCCTCGTTTCTACTTTCAAGGTTTATCTTTTTCATCTTTTCCCCGATCAATGAAAAGGTTCGGGTGATCCTGTTTGTAATGAACAAGGCAATTACACCGGCAATAAGAAAGATGAATGCGTTGAGGTTGATAATTGTCACCAGAAAATTAGAGATCTCCTCTTTTAAATTCTCCTCTGAAGTAAAATAAGGTATATTAAGGTAAGCGTACTTATCTCCGTTCTCATCAATAACAGGCTTGTAATTACTTAAGTATTTCAGCCTTCCGATCTCTTCTTCCTGGAAATATTGAACTTCATTTTTATTGTCGAGGTGGAAGAATGCGACAGGATTCATCATTGTGCTTACAATCCCTTTAATATACGGCAGTGGAAGGGATGAAACCTGTAGTCTCCCAGTAAGATCATAGAGGTTCACATCGGTACCGTGTACTTCTGATATACGGCGGATGGAAGCTTCGATAGATTTACGGTTATCAGTTGCTAACGGTAACGGCTGATTTAAAGAGTCGCGTGAAGCAGAAACTGCGTTTTTCAATTCAGTCTCCATCGCCCGGATTGCCTTGCTTAATCTTTCCCGGTTTGCATTTTCATACCGGCTGATGAAAAAGAGTATCGTTGCAATACCAATAACGAGGAAAGAAAGAACGCAGATAAAAATTATAGTTCCATGAATCTGGTTTCGAATGCTCAACTGCCACGACTGCCGGGCGCGAGTAAGGTTAAACTTTGAACTAAGGAGCGTGTTCAACAACCATATAATAAACGTAAGCAGCAGGAAGGCGCAAAAAAGATAGGAGAATAAGGTGATCGATTCAATAGAAAGGCTATTCTCCTTGGCGATAACCACTTTTATACCTCCTCCCGCATTATACCATAACTCCGTATGGTTTGCTTTTTTAACCTCAAAAACCTGTTTAGGCGGAAAAACATATTCTTTTATTGACGTAGCAAAGGCATAATCATTATGGCTCCCCACAAGCTTATCGTTCTTATAAATCGCAAATGAATAAAGTGAGGAGTTTTCAATCGCATTGCCATGGCCACGGTTGAACAGTTCAGGATAAAGGGTTGCATCCTGAATTCTTTTTAAACTAGCTACAATAAAAACATAGCCAAGCAATCCGCCATCACGGGTTCGCAACACCTTCTTACTTATGTAACTGAACTTGTCGAATGAAACATCATAATAGAACAGATCTGGTGTGCCGGTGGGTTTAGCCTGGGTGTTGATTATTGCATTGAGTTCATTGTAGCCCACGGAGTCCCGGTTGAACAAGGGCATCTCACGGGCATCAAAGGAAAAAATTTGCGTTTCATAACGATCTGTATACCCGGAAACATTGCCCTCAACAAGGCTGTCTTTGAAGGCATGATTTGAATGCTCCGAAAGGAAACGGCCAAAATTGTCGGAGAGATAATCTGCCCTAAAATCCGTTAGCATTGTATTCAGCAGGGTCTCGTTCGAAGGATTAGCTTTTGCTGCAAGGATCTCCGCATAGTGTTCACGGTTTCTTAATTCCTTCTCCCTGTTCTCCATCATTATCAGTGCTGTAATAGAAAGTGAGAAAAGGAACAACCAAAAAACAAGACGTGACGATATAATATGAGATACCAGGAGGTTCAGGTAATTGTTGTTCAGGAGAAAGATAAAAAACAGGAGCCAAACTAGTATGAGGATGTCAACCCCACCCGAGAGCGAGCCTATTTGTGTGGACAGATATAAAAGTCCAGTTAAGGTGATGCAAAGAAGGAGTGAAAGAAAATTTCTTCCGTAGACAGGTCGCAAAACATCCAGAACAACCTGGCACAAAAAGAAATAACCTATTGCGATGCAGCAAAGGATTACAAAACCGATAAGACTATAAACATTTAGGGTGAAAAAATTCAGCACATCGAAAGATATCTGCGAGTCGGCCACCAGAGAACGAACTGTATTTGAACCCAAATAAGTTGATAAAATAAAAAGAACACTTGCGCCGATCAATAAGGCCCATTTCTGCCATGGCTTACTGGAATGAAAAACAATATGCTCAGCTTTAACGCGCCCTCGCAGGTAAAGTGAAAACCAAAGAAAAATCAATGAATTTATAAGCAGATCTCCAAGAGAACTCAGTATTCTTCCGGAGCCATAAACAGATGGATCGAATAATTCAAATTGACGGAAATTCAGGGGAAGCGGAACAAAATAACTTAGCACCCTTAAAAGCAACACTAATCCAAAGAAAAATCCTAAACTCCATCCAACGCCGAAATTGGACGACACGAAAAGTGCTGTGAGCTGAACAAAAAACAGAAAGATCACCGATGCCAAAATGTAAAGCAATACTGAAATACTGTTGTTCCTTTGATCATTCTGTTCGGCCTTTTTATCAATCCTGAAAAGGCTATTGCCGTGGATGGATGAAATCATTTTCCCCTCACCCATACTTCCTTTCACCTGGAAGGAATTTTGTGTACCTGGGCTTGAGAAAAAATCATTTCTCAAATAATCGTTCGTTACAAAGTAGTTCCATTTAACCGGAATAAGAGCAAGTACCTTGAGTCGATTCCATTCGAAATTATTCCAGACGTAATAGCCGTTCTGAAGTAAAGAAAAACCTGACCGGCCTTTCAAATACAACATGGAAGCCGTTGGAAGAACCTTCTGCGTATTCCACAACAGGAGATTGCGTTCACCACTTTCCTCTTCCTCATAAAAGAATAGAAAGTACTTTTTCTGTGTAAGTGTAGTGATTAATTTTTGGTCGTATTGCTTAGCACTTATTTTCCTTAACAGCGACGTATCTTTCACAAGCTTTGCAAAATCAGCTTCTGAGCGGTTGACCGATGCGTTAACTTTTTTATGAACTATGGAGAGAGAAGATTCAGGGGCCCAGTAACGATCCATGATTATGGCTACCGTTATGCACCAGGCTGAAACGATAAGAAGATAACCATACCTTCTGAAAAATTCCCGAAAGGCTTTTAATTTTGACAAGGGATGATTTTTATTCCTTTTGCTTCTTTATTCTGTTCCAGAGATCGTCCATTTCCCCCAGTGTCATATCGTGAAGGAACCTGTGTTCTGCAATGGCAGCTTCTTCCATTTTCTTAAAGCGTGCGATGAACTTCCGGTTGGTTCGTTCCAAAGCATTCTCGGCGTCAACATTCAAAAATCTTGCTAGGTTAACAAGAGAGAAAAATACATCGCCCAATTCTTCTTCAATCTCATCCTGCCTTCCGGCTGATATAGCATCTTTCAGCTCATCGATCTCTTCATTCACCTTATTCCATACCTGGCCGGTATTCTCCCATTCAAACCCTACCTGTTTTGATTTTTCCTGTAATCTCATCGCTTTTACCATGGAAGGCAATGATGAGGGAACGCCACCGAGCACAGAAGACTTCCCTTCCTTTAATTTTAGCTTTTCCCAATTTTGCTTCACCTGTTCTTCATTCTCAACTTTTACCTCACCGTAAATATGCGGATGGCGGCGAATCAATTTTTCGCAGACCTCACTAAGTGCATCTTCGAGTTTGAATTCGCCTTTCTCACTTGCAATTCGTGCATAAAATACCATATGAAGCAACAGGTCACCTATCTCCTCCTTTATACCCGCATAATCCTCGGAGGTAATGGCATCCGCAAGCTCGTAGGTTTCTTCAATAGTTAGTTGGCGGAGCGATTGTATCGTCTGCTTTTTATCCCACGGGCATTTCTCCCGCAGTTCATTCATTATTGTCACTAACCGGGTAAATTCCTTTTCCGCACTCATTGTTATAAGTTCATTAATGTAAAGTAGGAGCCAATTGCAATAAGCAATAGAATTATTGCAATGTGAGCAACGTTAAGTAAAAAGAATTTTATAATTGTTTTGAAGCGCCGCTGCCCGTAAAACCTTCTAAGCGATTTATATTCATAAAAGAATATCAAGGCTATCAAAAGAAGTTTTAAATAGCTGATCCATCGCGCACCCGATACCTCCTCCAATTTTACAACGCCTATAATAAAGAGCATCATTATAAAAGCAAAAATATAAAGGTTGATGCTGAAGATAAGATGTGCTGCGTAATAGAAACGCTTTTGCCTCCAATAAAGTAGTTTTAACACTAAGGCGAAAAGCGGCAGGGAAAGAAAAAGAAGTTGCGGTAATGCATGCAAAACCCGATTCACAAAATCTTTAAATAGCTCGCTTGATGATTTCCCATATTTGTTGTTTGCTTCAATTTCCTTGTATACCCATTGTCTTTTCAGCCAAACATCTTCAATTTCTCCTGATCTTAAGAGAGAATCATATTCCTCCCTGGAACTATAGGACCTTTCAAAAAAATGCATCCGGCTCTTCAGGCTGTCAATTTGGGAATTATAAATTTCGCGGTCGGCGATACGGGCCTCTGGGTGCTCCCGGTTAAATTTTTCAAATTCCAAACTGTCTAATGGCATTGTGTGGTAAATCGGCTGACCATTAACAGTGAATTTTACCATCCCCCCACCCGGCTCGAAGGTAAAGGCCATAAACGCCAGAAGAAAAAAGAACGCGGATGTAAAAATGTACATCCTTATCGGATTGAGATAACGGGCTCGCCTACCCGCAACATACTCAGCGCTTAAAAACCCCGGTTTCCATATCAGCTTACCAAGTGTACTGAAGAATTTGCCGTCGAAATGCGTGAGGTCGTAAAAAAAGTGCTTTATCAAATGACCTGCTGTTTCCACCGGCTCAACGTTCTCCTGCCCGCAAACATGGCAGTATCTTCCATGCACGTCTGCATTACAGTTTAGGCAGCTTTTCTCAGAACGCTCTTTTAGATGGCTCAAGGGGTTAATTTTGTTAAAAATAATAAAGTTTCACAGTATGTTCCCATTCACCGAAACCTCGCTCTGTAACTTCGCGCATAAATATAGAATTCAAATGATAAAGTGTTTTTCAATAATTATTCTTCTGGCGTCTGTTTGCCCGGCCTATTCACAATATTATTATAAGGATATCATTAGTAACAAGCAGGCACGGGCTGATATGAAGGGCTATCGCGAAAACAAGGTTAAGCAAATCAAAATAAAAAGTTTTGAAGACGATGGATCTTTAAGTGAGGGCTTTTTTTGTGAACGCAAAATTGGTAAGGACTACTTAAGCTCGGAACTGTTTACGAGAACAAGCGTTTCGCCTGCATCGCTGGTTACAAATAAATTTAATACTGAAGGTTATATACTTTCAACGATCGACAGCTCCGAAATTTCCACAACCCGTATTGATTATAGCTACGATGAAGATGGCAGACTTTTAAAGATTGTTTCCACCATTCGCTCATCAGACGACGACTTTGTAACAGAATTAAGAGAAGAACATCTTTATGAATACTCCTCCGACTTCTTGCCTGACAAAATGTACAGGATCATGAACTATAAGGATACCATCCCCATATTGTTCTCGAAAGACGAAAGTGGAAATATCAGCATTGAAAAGGATACGAAGAGCGGCAATAAATATTTCTATTACTACGATGAAAAGAGCCGTCTTACCGATATAGTTCATCGAAGCGAGTTCAAAGAGCAGCTGGTTCCTGATTACATGTTCGAATACGATGCCAATGGCAATATTTCACAAATGGTTTCTACCGAAGAAGGTGGCAGCTATTATTATATATGGAAGTACCATTACCAAAAGGGAATGAAGAAAAAAGAAGAATGTTATTCAAAGGACAGAAGGTTGCTTGGATATGTTGAGTACGATTATAAATAGCTGTTGAATATTTTGCAGGAAGGCAGGTTAGAATCCAGCAACAGTTGATAATAGAAATTATAAAGTCCCCGAGTTAACCGGGGACTTTTCAATTATGTGGTTGATCATTTTAAAAATTGCGGACAGTCATTTCCGTTCTCCTGTTCTTTGCCCTGCCAGCGGCGGTGTTGTTATCAGCTACTGGTTTGTCTTCGCCATAGCCTGTAGATTTCAACCTCGCGGCATCCACGCCTTTTTTTACAAGATATTCTTTAACGGCACCTGCGCGGTTATCGCTTAATACCTGGTTGCTTTCAGATGAACCCTGGCTATCTGTATGACCATCAATATCTATCATGAGGCTTTCATCTTCCGCCATTAATTTGGCAACTTCATCAAGAGATTTATATGACTTAGGAAGCAACTTATAACTTCCCGTAGAGAAGAATACGTTTTTAGCAGCAAAGCTCACCTTCTCTATCACAGATTTTGCTATTTCAGGGCAACCGCTGTTTGAAGCCGGGCCTGGGCGAGACGGACACTTATCTTCCTCGTCATTTATTCCATCGCCATCTGTATCAGGTACAGGGCAGCCCTGGTATCGGGCAACTCCTTTCTCATTTATACATTTATCTTCTTCATCATTAATTCCATCGCCATCAGTGTCAGGGATTGGGCAACCCTCATATTTGGCGAGACCTGCTTCGTCAGGACATTTATCCTGGTCATCGGCGATGCCATCTCCGTCCCTGTCAGGGCATCCCATCAGGTTGGCAAGGCCGGGAATGTCCGGACATCTGTCTGTACTATCTAAAACACCATCGCCATCGCGATCTACAACTACAACCGGCACAACTACAGGCTCAGGAGCTTTCCTGTCTTTCAACGGAGCTACGATTCCAAAACTGTGAAAAATATGATACTCTGAGCTAGCGGTAACGGGTATACGATATTGGGAATTTGTCTGAAAATAGAAATCGCGCGCAAGTTTAAATTGCAGACCCACTCCAACCGGAATAAAAGCTGAAAAATACGGTCCGTATCTGGATGCTCCAATTCCTCCGATAATAAACGGAGTGAAGAAATGTTTATCCGAAAGCAATTTCACGTTAGCTGTAAAAGCCGCTTCAAGGAGAAGCCTGTCAGAATTAGGCAGAGGCTTATCAGGAACCGGATAGCGCGTGAAAGAACCTGAAAGATTTAAATTAACGTCGAGATGATCCGACAAACCTTCAAGATAACTTATGCCGATACCCGGAGACATTCGTTTCGTTTTATAAAGCTCATTCTCTCTGATCACCTGGAGCAAACTCTTAGATCTCAGATCAGCCGCGCCCTTAAAATCCTGAAAAAGAAATTGAACTCCTATAGAAGGTAGCTTCTTATAATCGCTCTGGCCGAAAGCCAGCAATATAGAGATAAGAGCCAGTGTGGTGAGTAATGATTTCTTCATACAGCTTGGGTTTAGTATCGGCACAAATGTAGCAGCTATGCATTAATGTTAGAAATTATTTACGCACAAATTGATACCATAAAATCAAGCCATCAGGGAATAAAATATACTCGGAGTAAAGAAAACTACTTTTTAAGAATTTCAATTTTCACCCGCGTCAATCCAGATTTTATATAGCCTAATCTTTCCGCTCCTTCATAACTCAGGTCGATAATCCGCCTTGTTTTTGGATGCAACCGGTCATTGGTTTTTACAACTACCGACCTTTTGTTTTTAAGGTTGGTGACTTTCAACCATGTGCCCAGCGGCAGCACATTACACGCTGCGGTAAGCTTGGTGTGATCAAAAATTTCACCGTTAGCTGTTTTTCTCCCCTGAAACTTCTGAGCATAATAGCTTGCCAATCCATAAAGGGTTTTATCAGATGATTCTGTATGCAAATGGGAATGGGAGCCTGTAACACCCGCCGATATGGGATTAAGCAGGAGCAACATAAAAACGACCAGTAAACATTTAACAGGACGAATAGCAAAAAAGAAATTTTTTTTCATGGCTATTCAGGTTTTTTGTAACCGCGGGTAACGGCCTATAGATAATCAAATATGTATGATAATGCTAATTTTTAATCAGGACAAAATAACAAATTAGGTGGCATTTATGCAACCTTTGGATGTTAATAATGCCGTGCAGCCTCACTATACATATATATGCAACACAGATTTTAACATACTTTCGCTCTGCTGATGAAATATTATTTGATAGCCGGAGAAGCCAGTGGAGACCTGCATGGAAGCAATCTCGTGCGCAATTTGCACAAACTTGACGCTGCCGCCGAGATCCGGTGTTGGGGAGGTGAAAAAATGCAGGACGCCGGCGCAACCCTTGTTAAACATTACAGGGAACTTGCCTTTATGGGGTTTATTGAGGTGGTGAGGAATTTAAGAACGATAATGAGAAATCTTGCGTTCTGCAAAAACGATATTCTAAGTTTCAAACCTGATGTGGTTGTATTGATAGATTATCCCGGTTTCAATATTCGTATTGCAAAATGGGCAAAAAAGGAAGGCATTAAAACAGTATTTTATATATCGCCACAGGTGTGGGCGTGGAAGGAAAGCAGGGTGAGATCATTAAAGAAAAGTGTTGATAAAATGCTGGTGATACTTCCATTTGAAAAAGAGTTTTATAAAAAATGGAAATGGAATGTTGAATATGTAGGGCATCCGTTGGTTGAAGTTGTAAACAACTTTATAAAAAATCATTCTTACTTAACAAAGCAGGAGAAGTTAATTGCAGTTTTACCAGGCAGCCGTAAGCAGGAAATTTTAAAAAAGCTCCCTGTAATGCTTGAAGTTTCAAAACATTTCCCGGAGTATAAATTCGTGGTAGCAAAAGCGCCTGGTGTAGATGAAACTTTCTACGATGACATCCTGAAAGAATGGGCTAACGTTAGCTGGGTTGAAAATCAAACCTACAATTTGCTGATGCAGGCTAATGCTGCAATTGTAACGAGTGGAACCGCTACTTTGGAAACAGCGCTATTTGAGGTGCCGCAAGTAATTTGCTATAAGGGTAGCAATATTTCATACCAAATTGCAAAACGACTCATAAACATACGGTTTATAGGTTTAGTAAACCTCATCATGAATAAAGAGGTTGTAAAAGAACTTATTCAGCATGAAATGAATGCGGACAACATTACACAGGAGCTAAAACCTCTGCTATCTGAAACGGATAAACGAAAACAAATATTGTCAGATTACAGGGCCCTGAAAAGCCTTCTTACGGAAGGAGGCGATGCATCTTCAAATGCGGCGGAACAAATTATTTCTTTGCTCAAAACCGGGATCCGTCAAATCAGGGACTGATTAAAAATGAATTAAGAGATCAATTTGATCGCAAGAATTATCATTGCAAGGATAAAGAGCAGCAAAGACAAGCGGTTGACACCATGCATGAATTTTAGCGACCTGCTGCGGGGTGCAGCATCATCACGCTTCTTTAGATAAAGGTATTCTGATATTTGCCTGAAAATTCCCAAAATAACGCCAGGATTTTGTTTGGATGATTGAACGCTTATCGCGCTTTACCACTAATTTTATATGTACCAAAATTACGAGGTATTATGACAAGGGAAGAAAATTTTATGCAGGCAGCCGTTGATCTGTCGAGAAAGGGCATTAACCATAATGATGGCGGACCGTTCGGTTGTATTATTGTTCGCGGAGACCAAATTGTTGGTCGTGGCAATAATTGTGTTACTTCTCAAAACGACCCTACCGCCCATGCCGAAGTTGTAGCGATTCGCGATGCTTGTAAAAACCTGGAAACATTTCAACTGGACGATTGCGAAATCTTTACAAGTTGCGAGCCTTGCCCTATGTGCCTTGGTGCTATTTACTGGGCTCGCCCGAAAGCTATTTACTATGCTAACACGCGGGAAGACGCCGCGCGTATAGGTTTTGACGATTCAATGATCTACGACGAGATGAATACTCCAGTGTCAAACAGAAAGATCCCTATTCATAAAATGGAGAGTGAAGAAGCCGTAAAAGTTTTTGAAGAGTGGATGAATAAGGCAGATAAAACGGCTTATTGACCGGTATTCTTTATCCTGATCATCTCCGCTGCTATACTCACGGCAATTTCTTCGGGAGTTTCACTTTTGATGTTGATCCCTGCTGGTGCATGAACTTTTTGTAACCATGTTCCATCGATCCCTTCAGCCTTGTATGTGTTAAACATTTGCTCTATTTTTCTTTTGCTGCCGATCATTCCCAGGTATTTAACGGGAATATTAATTAAGGAGCGTAAAGCCTCATCGTCTGTCCGGTAGCCGAAGGTCATTATGATAACATATACATTTTGCCCGGGCTCAACATAGCTGCTGAGCTGGGCGTAATTCTGAACTACCGCTTTCGTGTTTGCAAATGTGTTTTGAAAAAGTGTATTGAGGTCGGCACGCGTATCATACACGCAAATAGTAAAATCCATATTGCTCATCAACCTTGAAAGGGCTAATGAGCAGTGCCCGCCCCCGACGATATGCAGTATATTCTTCTTTCCGGTTCTCTCCCTATAAATGAAAGCTTCCTCGCCGCATCTTTCAAAATGAAAGTCTGACGGAGAGGCCTCCTTGCTGAACATCAAACCCTGATCAGATATTTGGATAGTGTGATTTCCATTCTCCTTTGCTGATTGTGCGAAGGCTTCAAGTAATGAGAGATCCTCAAAAAACAATTCTTTTACGAGTAAAGTTTGTTCACCGGAACAAATCATTCCACTTCTTGATGATGAAGTTTTGTCGTGCACTTGCAAAAAGACTTCCGGAGTGCCCGGTGAGCTTGAAAAGCGCGACTTGACCAACTCTACAAATTTGTGTTCCATGATACCACCGCCTATCGAACCTTCCATGGTTCCGTCTGAAGCGACCATCATCTTAAAGCCCTGTCTTCCCGGAGAACTTCCTTTGCTTTCCAGCACAAGCAACAAAAAAACCCTTTGCCCTGTACTTAATTTTTCAACAGCTGTTTCCCAGATCATTTACCTGCACGGTTTTCGAGTATCCGTTTAAATGACCGTCCGCGAATTTCATCAAGAGTCAACCCTGTTGCCATTACTTCTTCTTCCGTGATAGCACCACTATTCAAAGCTCTAAGGAAATAGTTCAACAAGCCCTGCCCTGTAGCTGCATCATCAAATACATCACCGATAAGCGTGGCCCTTGCGGCTTTTTCCACAAATGTTTTCAGGCGCTCAACGGCATCGTCATAACTTTCAAGGAAGAAGGCGAAAACTGCTGCATAACGCATTGGCAATTGTGCAGGGTTGAGATCCCAACCCTGGTAGAAACCATTCCAGAGCGAGTGCCTTATATGATCGTAACCTTTGCGCCATGCCCGATGAACGGTTTCCATATTTTCTTTCTTCTGTACATCGGAAAGCTGTTCACCGCGATGCGGGCCAATAGGCATCGTATTCGTAGCGCCGTCAGACAACCAGATACCCGTGTGAGCAAGGGCAACTTTCGTCATATGATGAGCGAAATCGCAAACCGGGTGATCCATTTCCTGGTAACGCGCGGTTATGCTGCAGGAAGCCGTATAGTCGTAGGTGCCGAAGTGCATGGCAATGCATCTTCCATTTGAAGCCTTTACAAATTTCATCAATGGGTTTCGACCATCTTCAGCCATGATAGATTGGGTTGTTTCTACCATCATCTCCATTTTCAATGAGCCTTTCTTCAACCCGGTTTCATCTTCCAATAATTCAAAGAATTCAACCAACGTACTCACCTGCTCGGGGATCGTTACCTTCGGTAACATCACTACAAAATTTGCCGGAAGCTTATTCTTTGATGCTTTCAACAAAGTTGTTAGAAAGATGTCCAAAGTACGCAAGCCTCTTTCCTTCATCTCCTCTGTAAAAGGCTTTATCCTGATACCGATGAAAGGCGGAAGCGTCTTTTCCTTCATCCCTTTAGCCACTTCCTTTGCAGCGGTTACAGCAGTTTCATCTTCTTCGTCATTGGAACGGTTGCCGTACCCGTCTTCGAAGTCAATCCTGAAATCTTCGATAGCTTCAGTTTCCAGCTTTCTGATAACCTTATGATATACCTGGTAGGAAAGATGGGCCGGGTGAAATTTCTTCATCGTCCAATCAAGTTCCTCGTATTCAGATTTGGTACGCTCAGAATCTCCTGAATTTTCAATTCCTGAAAATCCGAATATCTTCCCAAAGGTTATAAAATCTGGTGCGAAAGTTTGAAATGTTTCAAGTGCCTTAGCACCAAGGGAACGGGCAGAATCAAATTTGAAAAGATTCGCCCCGCCATACACTGTGTGAACGGCCTGCCGGTCAGGAAGGTCGCCGGGATAGGTTTTTTGAAATGCACTGTTGGCTTTCCTCAACTTTTCGAATAGTTGCTTTTTCTTTTTATCCGGTATCGATGTTTGCATAATAATCTGAAATTAGCTTCCGCGATATGTTGTATATCCAAACGGACTTATAAGTAAGGGAATATGATAATGACTTGAATCAACTATATTAAAGGTGATCTCTACGAAGGGAAAAAAGGTGTTGAAGTTGCTCTTCTGAAAATATTCGCCCGATTCAAAGCGCATGGTATAGATGCCTGCAGCAAGTACACGCCCGGCCGGCAGGAGATCCGGTATTCTTCCGTCGGCATTTGTTATACCCTGAGCTATCGTTTCTGCTTCACCGTTAGTATTGCTCATCAACCTAATCGCAACGCCTTGCGCGGGCATTCCGGATGATGTGTCAAGAATGTGCGTGGTGATTTGCGAAACGGTTAGTTTGAGATCATCGACAATGTCGTTCAACCTCTTCATTGTTATCTTTTGCTGCTCACCCATAGCAATTTTCAGCTCATCCTCTCTTGAATTTCCCAACCGCGATTTCAACAAGGCCAGCATTTCATCCGCTGATCTGCCCGTTGCAAATACGATAAAGATGAATCCAAATTTTTCACGGTACTCCCGGTTGGCCTCTAACAAATTTTCGAGCGTTTCTGTGCCGGCAGTACTTACGCCAGACTGTTCCTTCTCGGCAAGATCTTTTAATTTGTTGAATTTATCCTGCAAAGAATTGATATCGCCTATTTCAGGATGATGTAAAAATGCTTCCAGCCAATCAGATTCACCGCACGTCTTATACCAGGCTTCGTTCGCCGCTGCTATAAAACTTTCGGTGTCAGAATAAGGAAAAGCCTTCATCACCTCTCCCAGCCACCTTTCAGATCCACAGCATTTTTGAAGCATTACGGCCGCTTCCGTTCTGTTGATATTATTAAATTCAGTAAACAGCATCGTTTAAAGTTATTTCATTTGTTCAATCCAGCAACGGATCTTATCCCGCTCTGCATCGGTCATATTGGTTTTGTTATTCAAAGGCATCGTCTTTGTAAGAATGGCCCTTTGCATAATCCTGTCTTTCATCCTTATAATATCCGCGGGAGTTTCGTATACAATTCCATTTGGAGGCGCGGTGTAAAAGTCATCCGTAGGTTTGGATGAATGGCAACTCACGCAACGTTGCTGAACGATAGCATTAACTTCGTCGACCGTTACCTTCGATGTGCAAGCCTCTGCCGTCTTGGGCGGTGCTGTAATAAATGCAGCCGCTAAAAGTAGAATGATCGAAGCCGGGAGAACCCAAACTGACAGTTGTCCTTTCTCTTTAACATTCAGATAGTGTTTCACGCCTGCCGTACCTACCGTGATGATCATTAATACCAGCCATGGTTTGGAATGCCCGTAGGTTACCGGAAAGTGATTACTGATCATCACAAAAAGCACAGGCAGCGTAAAATAATTGTTATGTAAACTTCTCTTCCCTGCCTTTTTACCCAGTGTAGCGTCAAGTGCTTTACCCTCGCGCGCTGCCTTTACCATGGCTTTTTGAGAAGGAATGATCACCATAAAAACATTGGCTGCCATTATGGTTCCGAGCATGGCCCCAAAATGCATGAAAGCCGCTTTACTGCTGAATACCATTGTATAGCCATAAGCAAAGGCTGAAGCCACAATCAAACCCGCTATGCCGAAGAATACCGGGTACCTAGCAAGCGGGCTTTTACAAAGGAGATCATATATAAACCACCCCACAACAAGAGACCCTACGCCGATGGCAACAGCAGTTCCCGCAGTTATGTCAAGAACGTTCTTATCAATTAATGAAGAAGATGCATTGAAATAATATACAATAAATAACAGGGAAAATCCTGAAAGCCAGGTGAAATAGGCTTCGTACTTAAACCAGTGAAGGTGTTTTGGGATCTTAGCCGGAGCGATCTTATATTTCTCGAGATAGTAAAATCCACCGCCGTGTATTGCCCAAAGATTCCCCGCAAGTTCATCACGAACATCACGGGTACGGTTAAGCGCATTTTCCAGAAAAACAAAGTAGAAAGAAGCGCCGATCCATGCGATACCAAAAGTAATGTGCATCAACCTCACAACAATGTTCATCCATTCCAGGAGGTGTCCCTCCCACAAAGTTCCTTTCACCAAAAGGAAAATTGAAAAAATGAGGACCAAGGTCGTTAAAATGATGGCAGTAAAAACGAGGTTCTGCGATGAGAAGATTTTCAGCAAAGGATTATCTTCACCGTCAGTATTTTCCGACTCATGTTCCCGATCGATGCGTGCAGTTCTTAAATAATAGGTAAGCACCACAAGCATGATGAGAATCGCCAGAGATGATATGAATAACGCGATGGCCATTTAGATCAGGCAGGCTTTTTCTTTCCAAAAATTCTTAGTCGACTCACGCCTCCATCTGGAAAAATTCTAAGTCGAACGTAAGAACAATAAACCGGGTTATCCAGCTTGTACTCGTGAACTGCATCGGCCGACAATTTTTGCTCCGACAGCAGAGGTTTCCATTCCCTTTCACTGATACAATCTTCGTCGCATGAAGCGTTTGAAAACTCCAGCGAAAAACGGTCTGGGTAATTCCCTTTAAAATGGGCAGTGTCAAGCAATATCCGATCAACAATGCCGGGGTGGCCAAGGCGCACCATTACCCAGTCGCAATTATTAGGAGTACGATTGCGTTTGGTCTCCCAGCCGTCACCCATATTTATACCCCGGCCCGGCATCAACAAATTATCCATTGAACTGAAGAACATATCATTGCATGCGATCGCCTTTGCACCGTTCAATGCTGAGGCCAGATCAAGTTCTTCATCTTCGGATACTTTATCCCACTCCCTGGTAACGGTGCCGTATACACGAAAACGCGCAACCCCACCATCAGGATAAATATGTAGCCTAACGTGAGTGTAAACGTTCCTGCTGTCAATTCTGAAAAAGTTCCGGCTGCCTGCATCAAGTGGAGACTTTTCTAATATTGGGGTCCAGCGAACTTTCTCCCAATCATCAGTAATGTCGACACCGTTGAGGTTAACAGCTTCAACGGATGCAAACGGCGGATGGTTTCCAAGAAAATAATTAGTGTCAATATCCAATCCCTCGATCACTCCGGAAGCTCCAAGTTTTATCACCGCCCAATCATGACCTTCAGAACGTTTACGGCGACTTTCCCAGCCATCCATCCATTTGCCACGATCTGTAAACTTATCTGCAATGAAAACTCCTCTCCCGGGTTTCACCAGGTTTTCCTTCTCTGCAAAAAAATCGTCGGTGGCATACAATACCTTCCCTCCCAGTCTTTCGGCTGCAAGGTCTAAACGGGATGTAAAATCCGGTTCTTCTTTAATTATCTCTTTTACTTTTTCAAAAGCCATCGTCCGGCGTTTAAGTTTTTAATATGATTGTTTGAAAATACGGTTTGCCCGTTTACAATAGTTTCCAATACGCGTCCATAAAGTTGGGTTCCAATATACGGCGAACAGGAATGTTTATGAAGAATTTCACTTTGGTGAACGGTATGGGAGAATGCAGGATCCCATATGGTAATGTCTGCATCAAAGCCAGGTTTAAGGAAGCCTTTTCGATTATTGATCTGAAGAAATCGGGCCGGCTGTTCAGTAAGTAATGGAATGAATTCCTCCAAACTTAGATGGCCTTTCAACGCAGTATAAGAAGAGGTCAGTAAAAACTGCAGACCTGCGATCCCTCCCCATGCCTGGGCAAGATCGCCGGAATCGATCTTCTTTAGTTCCGGCGGTGCCGGAGAATGATCAGAGGCTATGAAATCAAGCGTTCCGTTTTTTAATGCTGCGATGAGTTGCAGATTATTTGCTTTACTTCTTATCGGCGGCGCACATTTATAAACAGTTTTGTTATCAGGAATATCTTCGGCATTAAAGAAAATATAATGCGGGCACGTTTCAGCAGTGATACTTATTCCAGCTTCTTTCGCAGCAATGATAAAAGGAAGCGAGTTTTTCGATGAAACGTGCACTATATGCACCTTCCCTCCTGTCTCATCGGCGGCTTTAACTACCTCCTTCACTGCAGTGGTTTCCCATTCATCGGGGCGGCTATCAAGATACTCAATATAAGTTTTGAATTTCGATGCCGGCGAAGAACTGCCTGTCAACTCGCAGTGAACAAGTAATGGCAAGTGGTGGCCGCTGATAACCGGCAGGGCTTCCGTCAGCAATTCCAACGAAACGTTAGGGAAATCGTCTATTCCGGAATGAGTTAAAAAACATTTTATTCCCAGTACGCCGGCTCTGGCAAGGGCATCGATCTGGTCAATATTTCCGGGAACCAATCCGCCATAAAAACCAACGTTTACGTGCATCTTTCCCTTGGAAGCATCCAGTTTTTCCTGAAATGCTTGCAGTGTTGTGGTAACGGGATTCGAATTTAGCGGCATGTCTATCACCGTTGTAACACCGCCAGCTGCGGCCGCTTTTGTGCCCGTATCAAACCCTTCCCATTCTGTTCGGCCGGGCTCATTCAGGTGAACGTGTGCATCAATTGCGCCGGGCATAATAATCGCGTCCCCGAAATCTGTAGCATCTTTCACCGGTTTTTCTTCTAAACCCGCAATTGAACCATCTCTAACTATAATACATGCAGGTTGCAATGATCCATCCACCCAACACCTCCTGCTAAAAAAAGATCTTTCGCTGTTCATCTGTTTGAATAAAGTGAAAGAAGTGTTTTTTCCGGAGTCATCGGCGCGCAGAATCCGATATCACTGTTAGGGTTAAACGCTTTTATTGCATTGCGGAGAGCAAAGTATGCACCGAGCCCATACATTAAAGGAGGTTCTCCCACCGCCTTGGACCGGAATATTGCAAGATTATCTTCTACTGTTTCGAGAAACGTAACGTCAATTTCGCGGGGAGCAGAATAGATATCCGGAACCTTGTAAGTGGAAAGGGCATTACTTCTCAATTTTCCCTTGTCATCATAAACGATTTCTTCCAATGTCATCCAGCCAATTCCCTGAACTATTCCACCTTCTATTTGTCCGAGATCCACTTTCGGGTTCATCGATGTTCCAAAATCATGCACAACGCGAACTGCATCGATCTCGTAAGTTCCGCGTATACAATCCACCGTTACCTCGGTAATGGCAGTACCATATACATGATAAGCGAAAGGGTGGCCTTTTTCTTTCGTCGAATCAAAACTTATTGTAGGCGTTGCATAATGCCCATGCTCACTTAGGTTCACCCGGTTCAAATATGCTTTTATCACAAGCTCATTCCAGGTAAGCTCAGTGGGCTTGTTTTTGATAAGGATCTTTTCTGATTGGAGATTTATATCTTTTATGTTACAATTCAACAAGGACGAAGCAAATCCTTTCAACCTATCCGCAATTTTAGTACAGGCGATTTCTACTGCTTTACCATTCAGGTCGGCGGTAGCGGAAGCTGCTGATGGAGAGGTGTTGGCAACGCGTTGGGTGTTCGTACTTCCTATTTTTATTCTGGAAGGATTGATTGAAAAAACATGCGATGCAACCTGCAGCATCTTGGTATTCACACCCTGACCCATTTCCACCGCGCCTGTACTTACGTGAACGCTCCCATCCATATAAACATGCACCAAAGCACGCGCCTGGTTCATTAAGATTTTAGTGAAAGAGATTCCGAAACATACAGGCATTAAAGAAATTCCTTTCTTAAATTTTGCATTGGTAGCATTGAACTGCTTTATTTTGTTTCGCAATGAAACAAGATCATATTTTGCAGAAGCTTCGTTCCAGCACCTTTTTGCTTCGCTTACAGCCTTTTGACCGTATGGAAATTCATCGTTCGTCTCCAGAAGGTTTTTCTGCTGGATCTCAGCCGCATCTATACCCAGCTTCTCTGCGGCATAAGCGATCGCAGATTCTATCACAAACATTCCCTGCGGCCCTCCAAAACCCCTGAAAGCTGTGTTGGGCAAAAGATTTGTTCTGCAGGAATAAGCCGTTGCTTTTACATTCGGAATGTAATATGAGTTCGTACAATGGAAAAGTGTACGTTCCATTACAGCGGGAGAAAGGTCTGCCGAAGCTCCGGCGTTTTGAAAGAAGGTTGCAGAATAGGCAATGATCTTAAGATCTTTATTCAATCCTATTTTGAAATCGGAAGTATATGGATGACGTTTCCCCGTCATGCGCATATCTTCCATCCTGTCCAATGAATATTTAACAGGTTTCCCCAGCAACCAACATCCCAAAGCACAAAATATTGCCCATGGTGTTGCCTGGTCTTCCTTACCTCCAAAGCCGCCGCCGAGGCGCGTTACATCAATTTCCAGGCGATGCATTGGTATATCCAAAACGGCTGCCATGTGTCTTTGAACTGCCGTAGGGCCCTGGGTAGATGAATAAACTTTTATCGCTTTGTTCTCTAACGGCAACGCATATGCGCCCTGTGTTTCAATATAAAGATGTTCCTGCCCGTTATTATCAGCGCGGCCTTCAAAAACGTAATCGCACTTTTCAAAAGCTTTGTCGATATCTCCCAGAAGAAAGGTGCGCGGAGGTACGATCAGGCTTCCGTTCTTTTGCGCCACTCGTGGATCTGTTACTATTTCCCGAGGTTCTGCGTTAAAAATAATTTTCTTCGCCGCCCTTCTTGCTATAGCGGCAGATTCAGCGATCACCAATGCAACAGGCATTCCTTCAAAATGCACTTCATCCTCCGCAAGCAAAGGTTCATCAGGCACTATGCCACCTATCTGGTTTGTACCGGGAATATTTTTAGCGGTAATAATTCTCACCACTCCCGGCATTTTTTCCGCCTCGCTGATGTTCAGCTCTGTTATTTTTCCATGCGCTATCGGAGAACCAAACACTGCTGCGTGCAGCGTTCCTGAAATTTCAGGTATGTCGTCAAGGTAAACAGATTCACCGCGAACGTGTGTAAAGGAATCTATATTCTTCATTCTGGATTACAATAATTTTTGAAGCGGCAGACCCGGGAAGCAATTAATGAAATGCGCTTTGATCAATTGCGCCAACAAGAGCCGTTTATATTTCTCTGAACCACGGGCATCACTGATCGGTGAAATTTCTTGCATAGCCATATCGATACAATCCAATACCAACTGTGCTGAGATCTTTTTACCGACCAACATCGCTGATGCATTTTTTAAGTAAAGAGGGATCGGCGAAACACCGCCGGCTGAAAGCGCAGCAGCAGTTATATCCTGATCGTCCATTAATAAGGTCATTGCAGAATTTACGCTGGCTATATCCAAATGCGTTCTCTTACTCACTTTCTCAAAACTAAACACCTGGTTGGCCGCAGGCAGTGGGAAGACAATCTTCTCAATCATTTCACCGGGGCGTTTGGCGAGAACTTTATAATCGACAAAGAAATCTCGCAAGGCCAATTCGCGACTACTGTCATTTTCCGTTAGCAGAAGTTTTGCATCAAGTGATAAAAAGAAAACCGAAAGGTCGCCTATCGGGCTTGCGTTGGTGAAATTTCCGGCAACGGTGGCCATATTACGGATCTGGGTAGACGAAATAAGCTTTATGTGCTGTTGAAGTTTTGGAAAGGCTTCTTTCAATACAGCCGATTCCGCAAGATCCGTGACTGTAGCGGTTCCACCGATCTCTACATTACTGCCGTTTAGAGTGACAGTTTTCAAATCGGTTCTCCTGTTGGAAAATTCAACACTGGATTCATTGATCACATCGTGTTTCTGAACATAAAGATCAGTACCTCCGCCCACAAAGAAATCGCGCGCGGCAACAACCTTGCTATTATTGTTTTCCATCCACTGCTTTAGCCTTTGCGGAATATCTTTCAGATAGGCTGGTACAATTTCTTTACGGATAGCAAAATCGATCGCCAATTCATCCCGCCTTTCATCCATTAGCTCAGCTATTGAATTCGCAGCCCGTTCAATGGACTTATAACCTGTGCACCGGCAAATGTTTCCATTCATCCAATCCACCGCCTTTGAAGATTGCTTTTCGCCGGACAGGCAAAAACCGGTGAGCGATATTACAAAGCCCGGCGTACAGAAACCACATTGCGTTGCATTGTTTTCTGAAAATGCTTCCTGTACTGATGTGAGTTCTTTAAGGTTAATGCCTTCAACGGTGAGAATATGTTTGCCCACAGCATTACCAATGGGCATGAGGCAACTGGTAACGGAGGAATAGACGAAATTCCCGCCTTTTTGTTCACCGATCAAAACCGTGCAGGCTCCGCAATCTCCTTCCCTGCATCCTATCTTTGTTCCGGTCAGCTTTTTATGATACCTGACAAAATCCAGCACCGTGGTTGCAGGGTTCAGGTCAGTTTCAACGGGCTTATCATTCAAATAAAATCTGATCAAACGAAATTTGGTTTCGCTAAAGTTAGGAAAAAAGACATGACAGGTAACAGTGCTATTGATGAGAAACAGGATTATTTCAGGCTCATCGCTTTCTGGGTGGTATGCGAGGCTTTCGCGGGCGGAATCATCCATGCCGTAAAGCTTCCTTTCAGCGGAATGATCGTGGGATCGCTGGCAGTTTTCTGCATCATCATGATCGGCAAAAATTTCCCGGGTAAAGGGAATATTATAAAAGCAACCGTACTGGTCTGCATTTTTAAATTAATGCTAAGTCCGCATAGCCCGCCTACTGCATATATAGCCGTACTATTCCAGGGGTTGGTTGGAGAATTACTCTTCAGGCTGAAGCTTTCGTTGAGGCTAACTGCAGTTCTGCTGGCTGTTCTGGCGCTCGTTGAGTCATCAATTCAAAGAATACTGGTTCTATGGATCCTCTACGGGAACCAGTTCTGGGATGCGGTGGGAAAATACCTTGAGAAGTTTTCGGGAAGTGAAAAGGGTTCATCAATTCCGCAACAAATTGCCATCGGTTACATAAGTATTCATGCTGTATTCGGACTATTGGTTGGCTACTATTTCGCTAAACTCGCATCAGCTGACCATCCGGCATTACAGCTTCCAACAACTATGACAAATTCCGATTTCATTCAACCAAGGAGAAAAAAGAAAAAGATTAAATGGATATTTTTTAGCGTATGGCTTATACTGGCAGCTATCGTAGCTTACGGTTACGCTTACCCGCAAAAAGCATTGATCAGCGGGAAGTCGGCCGTGTGGATAGTTTTCAGGGCTTTCACCATACTCCTTGCCTGGTATTTTATTTTGTCGCCATTGCTGATGAAATGGTTCCGGAAGAAGATGGAAGGTTCTAAAACAAAGATGATGGGAGGATTTATGGCCATAGAATCTTTGCTCCCATCAACAAAAGAAATTTTTTACCATTCCTGGCTGCACTCGTCAGACCGCAAAGGAGTTTTTAGAATTCATAAATTCCTGCAACTACTCAATGCAAACATGACTACCCGATCATCGGCTCCGTTTATTCAAACAACCACCACCGCTTGCGGGGAACAGCAGGTTTCAGACCAAATTTCTTGATAGAATTTTCCTGTATAAATTTCACGGCTTCTTCAACAGAATCTGTAAAGAGGCACAAATCAAGGTCTTCCGGAGATATCGTTGCCGCATGGTTCATCAATTGTAAATGTTCCATCACTTCCTTATGATAGGCCTTATTGAAAATGATTATCGGAAATTCGCTGATCTTCCGGGTTTGCACCAGTGTAAGGGCTTCAAAGAATTCATCCAGCGTACCGAAACCGCCGGGCATAACTATAAATGCGTAGGAATATTTTAAAAGAAGTGTTTTGCGAACGAAAAAGTATTTTATGTTCACCCATTTATCCAGGTAAGGATTTTCATGCTGTTCCTGCGGCAGAAGGATGTTGCAGCCTACGCTTCTTCCTCCCACTTCCTTTGCACCGCGGTTAGCTGCTTCCATAATTCCGGGGCCACCGCCGGTCATAATAGTGAAGCCCAGCTTGGCAATCTCGCCTGCGATCTTTCTTGTATCATCGTAATACGGATGATCTTCTTTAAAGCGTGCTGACCCAAATATGGTAACGCAGGGGCCGACAAAATGCAATTTTCGGAGACCTCTTATAAAATCGCGAAGAACATGAACTGCAAATTTGAAATCTCGCCAGCGGCTTTGCGGACCGTCCAAAAATTTTATCTCTCCAACACTCATCTATCTGAATTTAATTGATCGCCTATTATTTGAACGCTTAAAGATACTTGCAAATTGCTTTTTTAGCTTCGGGTGATAAGTTGCGGACTGACCGTCAATATTTCGGGGCTGAAGAAAAAACTAAAAAGCCCCGTTTCCGGAGCTCTTTTTCTTTTGTGGAGAGTATCGGAGTCGAACCGACGACCTCTTGCATGCCATGCAAGCGCTCTAGCCAGCTGAGCTAACCCCCCTTTTTAACCAGGTGGCAAATTTATGGGAAATGAAAGTGGTGGCAAAATGGTTGTTAATCCTTTTTTTCGCGTGTCAAAAACTCATCTGTAAAGTGGCCTTTGTGTTTAGGCTGCGAAAACTTGTTTTTATTATATGCGTGCGAATCGCCCCTGGGAATGGATAAAGAAGCCCAACCTTTTTCTGCAAGCATCTTGGCGAGAAAAACAATTTGACCAACATGATATGAATAATGTGCAAGCTGCCTGTTTATGGCTTCCATAACCGTGTGCCCCTGGTTGCGGATGTAAATAATTTTTTCGAGATCATCAACGGTGAGGGGATCGATCGCGTTGAACAAGCAGGCCCAGCCCTGATTCCATTTTAGCAAAAGTTCTTCCCGGGTTTGAATGTCATTTTCAAATTCTGCATCACGATCACGAAAATCTTTTTCACCGTCGGAAGTAAGGAAATCGGTCCACCTCGAAAGCATATTTCCCCAAAGGTGTTTTACTATTATTGCGATGCTATTGCTATCGTCATTGTATTGCCAGAACAATTTTTCATCTTCAATCTGGTCAATGGCTTTTTCGCCGAGCATTTTGTAGTACTCGAATTGCTTTTTTATGCCAAGGAGATAATCCTTATTCATGATTAATATTTTGAAACGCACTAAGTTTTTTATTGTGATGCCGTTTTGAAAAATCCCGGCACCTAAACCGAATTGTTTTTCGTTTGAAGATATAATCTGTCAACAAATCTTACTTACAACCCCTCCAAATACGCTACCTCCGCTTCCAGGGCTTTTATTTTTAGTTCAACTTTTAATTGCTTCGCGGGTGCGGAAGCCATTTCCATTTGTTCAGCATTGTTAGCGATCCGATTGATCAGGATGTTATCCCAATCAATTGTAGTGGCTCGAAGGTCAGGCAGAACGGCCTTTATTTTACGCACCTTCTCGCTTTGTTCGCGCAGTTTTTCCAAAAGCACGTTTTGTTCCCACAACTGGTGGCGCGCGCGGAGTAATTCCGATTGAATAAGGCGCGTTCGTTCTGTTTCAAGTTTTATCTGGACCTCGTCGGCCAGGGCAGACTTTGCCAATTCCTCCGCCTTCAACGTAACCATTAAAAATCTGCCGAGGGTTTCGATTGCGCTCACGGGTAAAGAACGGTCACCTTTTTCGGACATGGCAAGCTGACTTCGCGAGACGTTTAGGAAGGAGGCCATGGTTTCCTGCGTTAACCCAAAGAAGCTTCGAACTTGTTCTGCAAACATATAACAACATAAAAAATATTTTTGTGACAACCAAGCTGTGCGACAATTTTTTGTTCGGAGATAACGTCACAACTTTACTGTCACAACAGGTTAGGTGCGCGGCGAACAGGATTGAGTTGTAAGAACTAGAAAGCATAGCACAAGGATAGAAACTGGTTCTTGCAGGTTATCACAGGGATCATTTTGCTATCTCTGAGGCCAACCCTATTCCATCAGCAGCCTGCTTTACTTTCTGGAGAAGGAGGGGCCGAAGGTCAGAGGGCGCCTGGGAAAGATAATTTTTGACCAGTTTTAATGCTTCGGCGCTGGCATAGTTTTCTAACATATTCCCTATCCATTGTGTTGGGAAAAATATATCGCTGGTTTGAAGAATCTCGGGAAGGGCGGCCAGGGCTCGAGGAATGTATCTGATGCTTTCAAGCTGGCGCAGGGGATGATGCAGCCAGGAGACTGCCGTGGCAACATCATTATCGTTCGGGCGGCCTGCCGGCTGAAGTATTGCATTGAAAAGAGAATCGCGCACGGCAACATCGGGCGAAAGTGCCGACATCACATAGGAGAATGATCTTCGTGTACCCTCGTCCGTTATACTGTCTCGCTGGCGTTGCAGTACTTCCTTCGCACGATAACCGCGCACCGCCAATTCACGCGCAAGCTGATTCCAGTCGTTACTGCCGAATACGACCCCAGGAGGCAGTACTCTCCTATCCCAATACTGGTACATCGCCATAACTGCAAGATCGGATTCTGCAATACGAATGAATGTGCGAAACACCGCGGTACGATTGGCGGCATCCTGTATTTTTAATGCATTGTGCAAACTTTGTTCAACCGTTGCGTTCAGTTCTTTTCGCCTCGCTGCGTTGAGGTAACGCCAGTAAATAGATTCAACATACTTTAGTTCGCGCTCAAGGATTTGCCTATCCGGTTCTGTTGCCGACCATAACAGAAATATCTCCAGTAATCTTTCCGGCAAAATTTCCCTGCGCAACATCCTTTCAAACAGGTTGATCACTGTTGATGCCCGCGCTTCCGGTATATTGATCTTTTCAAAATTTTTCAGTGCCCTTTCGTCAAATGGAAATATGCCGTAACCCTCACCGCTGGAATTAAAGATGATGTAGTCCGGCACCTTAACCCCCGTCGCTTCCGGAACATTCTGCGTTGCAGCATTCAAGTTAACTGGAAGCTTTTTATACACTCCATCACTGTAAGCAAGCAAGATCTCAAAGCGCTGGGGCCAGGTCATTTCTTTATTCCATTCACCCTGTTGCGTGAAAGTGAGCCCGGTGATCTTTCCTTCTGCTGTATCCATTCTAAAGTTTATGACCGGTCTGCCGGGTTGATCGATCCACGCTTTTGAAAATTGTTTAAGATCTGCAGTGGTATGTTTCTGAAACACCAACATCAACTCAGAAAGGTCGGCATTGCCGCCCTTAAATGTGCTTACATAATCCTGCAGACCTGATCTGAACGCTTCTTCTCCCATCAGCAATGCAAGTTGATGAATAGCTATCGGCGCCTTGTTGTAAGTGATAGATCCATATACCAATCCTGCCTGGTTAAGATTAGGGAGCGAACGGTTGATCGGCTCGGAAGACGGATACCGGTCAACTGAAAAGGTTGCGGGAAAGTTGCTCAAAACAGCCTTCTTCCTCAGGTCTTTTTGCGGACTGATACTACTCGCAAACCTGTTTCCCATGTAATTGGCAAAAACTTCCTTCAGCCATACATCATTGAACCATCGCATGGTTACATCATCGCCGAACCACATGTGACTCACTTCATGACCTATCGTATTCGCACGGGCGAATTCTTCCGTTGCGGAAGCAACATCCATAAACAGCGTACGTCCATTATAAAAAACGGCGCCCGGATGTTCCATGCCCGACACACTGAATTGAGGAATCTCCACAAAATCAAATTTTGGAAAGGGATATGGCATGCCCAGGTATTCGGATAAAAAATCAAGCGCCCTGAAATTAAGATCCATGCACTTCAAAAGGCTAGAATCGATCTTTACGCGATCTGTTTCCCGGTAATAAAAATTTATCGTCCTGCCTTTTCTCGTTTCAGAATATTTCGAGAATTTTCCTGCAGCGAAAGCAAACAGGTAGGTGCTGATCGGCAGCGTTGGGGCAAAATTGAAAGTTGTTTTTGATTCGGTATTTACTGAATCCGTCAACACCCCATTGCTCACTGCCGTCCACCCACGTGGAACCGTAAGCTTCAAAGAAAATGATGCTTTAAGATCGGGCTGATCGAAACAAGGAAAGGCTTCCCTTGCCTTAGCAGGAACAAAAAACGTATATGCCAAACCGTTAGTATCGATCTTCACCGGCTTGCTGGATGAAATAAAACTGATCTCAACTTCATTTTTTCCATGTCGCAAGTAGCGGGATGGTATAATGAGATGTTCATTGCGATGATCGACCTTTACAGACTTACCGTTTACCCGAAGTTTTTTAATGCTATTTGGCAGACTCTTAAAATCGATCAGCAATGATTCATGGGGTGCGGCATAACCGAAATAAATTTTCTCTTCAGCAGACATTTCTTTTGAATGGTTAGCAATGCTAAAATGCAGCGAATAGCTTATGTTCGAAACATGCTGCTTCCGGAACTTTGCAAGGGTTTCACTCACGCCGCTTTCAACCGCCTGAGCAATTGTTGTAAGTTGGAACGAGCATAGGAAAACAATGACGAATAATTTTACGCTTTTCATACGATCATAAAAGTCGGAAATAAAAAACGCCGCAACCTGTGCAGCGTTTGAAATTTTTATGATGATTAAATATCGGCTTATTCTCCCCAGATCTCATCCTTTCCCTCCAGCCATTTCTTCACCGAGTCAGTAGTGATCGATTTGGGACGTTCGAGCGGGAAGCCCAGGGCTCTGTCCCAGCAAAGGCTGGCCAACACCCCAAGAGAACGCGACACACCG
This sequence comes from Bacteroidota bacterium, assembly GCA_023433345.1. Taxonomy (GTDB): domain Bacteria; phylum Bacteroidota; class Bacteroidia; order Chitinophagales; family Chitinophagaceae; genus Ferruginibacter. Next base: position 28,777 of record JAEZDA010000015.1, read on the forward strand.
AACAGCACGGTGTAGAATTCATATTCAACCATACCGTAGTGAACCAATAACGCTCCGCTGTGCGCATCCACATTAGGCCATGGGTTTTTAATTTTTGCGATCGATCCCAAAATGTTTGGAACGGTTTCATAAACATTCCAAACCGTATTCACCAATGGATCATCAGGCATATGTTTTTTACCGAATTCCATTTGAGCAGCAAAACGCGGATCGGTTTTACGAAGAACAGCATGGCCATATCCCGGAACAACTTTTCCTTCGCTGAGTGTTTTCTTTACATATTCTTCGATCTGCTCTTTGGTAGGAGATTCAGAACCAATTTGTTCACGAAGTTCGAAGATCCATTTGATCACTTCCTGGTTGGCGAGGCCATGCAGCGGACCTGCAAGGCCATTCATTCCTGCTGCAAAACTCAGGTAAGGGTCGCTCAAGGCGGAACCAACAAGGTGCGTCGTGTGTGCGGAAACGTTACCTCCTTCATGATCAGCATGAATGGTCATGTAAAGGCGCATCAGTTCTTTGAAACCTTCATCTTCATACCCCATCATGTGGGCGAAGTTGCCAGCCCAATCTAACAAACCATTAGGCTGAATATGATCTCCACCTTTGTATTTACGGCGATAGATGTATGCGGCGATCCTCGGCAAGCGCGCGATAAGATCCATTGCATCATCAAAAGCTGCATTCCAATAATCCTTTTTGTTCATGCCCTTTGCATAAAGCTTGGCGAACTGGCTTTCGGTTTGCAGGCTCATGATGGCCACAACGAATTGCGTCATCGGATGAGAACTGATAGGCAAAGCTTCAATTGAGGCGAAAACATGATTAGGCACATGGCTCCGGCGCTGCCAGACGCTTGTAAGATGAGACACATCGTCTTCTGAAGGCAGTTCACCCACCAGCATCAGGTAAAACAATCCTTCCGGAAGTGGCTCACTTCCACCCGGAGCCTTCGGTAATTTCTGTTGCAGTTCAGGGATTGAATACCCGCGGAAACGGATTCCTTCCTGCGCATCAAGTAAACTGGTTTCAGTTACAAGGCCAGTCATTCCCCGCATTCCCTGGAATACCTGCGAGAGTGTAACTTCTCCTATCTTTTTATCTCCATGATCTTTCAAAAGGTCTTTCACATCGGCAGCAACTTCATCTGCTTTCGCTTTAAACCTGTCTTTAATGATTCCCATTTTCTAGTTCCGGTTTATTTTCCAAAAATATTTTTATAACAAGAACCACAACATTGTGATTCGCTTAAAATTACAACCCTAACTATTGCTAAACAAAAGTTTTAAGAAAATTTCCCATGTTACTTAGGCGCCTTCTTATAAAAGTAAAATGCTACGAAGGCGAAGAGAATGTTAGGCGTCCAGGAAGCCAGGAAAGGATGAAAATCTCCTTTTGTAGCGAATACAACGGAGAGCCGACTAAGCAATACATAGAGCACGCTAATAACCACGCCGATTGCGAGATGTATTCCACTGCCACCGCGCACCTTGCGCGAAGCCAACACAGCGCCAATGATAGTAAGGATGAATACTGAAACGGGAATAGCGTCGCGGTTATATCTTTCTACCATCAAAGCATTCACCATTTCGGAGCCCCGGCTGCGCTCCTTCCTGATGAAATCGTTCAGCATGGGCGTTGTCATCTGGTCTTTCAGGTAATCATCACGCCTGAGGTCGATTGGCGTAAAGCTGTAATTCATCCATTTAGCCGGTGTTATCTCAAGCTTTTCATTTATGCCGTTTACATAACGCTCCTGCACATTGTTAAGCTTCCATTTCCTTTGCGAACTGTCCCAGGTAAAACTTATAGCGCGCAGGTTATACTCAAGTGCATTGTTCCTGTAACGCTGTACGAAAAGGTTGTTGCCCGTTCTGCTTACTGTATCATATCCTTTTATTCCAACCCATGAGTTTTCATCTAGTTTGAAATACATGTTTTGTTTGTAGGAAGATTTCCGGTGACCACCCGAATTCACATCAACATAATTTTTTTCAAAATCTGCCCACTTCCTGTTTGCCTGCGGTATGAGAAATTGATAGCCAAACCAAAGCAGGGCGGTCATCAATAAACCTCCAACGGCAAAGGGGCGCAGGTACCTGTTGAAACTAACGCCGCTGCTCAGTATGGC